>JAYVEE010000353.1:0-2875 GCA_043749005.1 Polaromonas sp.
TGAAGAAGTCAAGGCCATGGCTGATGCGGAATACATGAACGACAAGCAGATGGCGTTTTTCCGCTTCAAGCTGTCTATTCTCAAACAGGACATTCACAATAGCGCGGGCGCCACCACTGAGCACCTGCGTGAAGACACCGCCGTCGTACCAGACCCGGCTGACCGTGCCACGATTGAAGAAGAACACGCACTGGAGTTGCGCACTCGCGACCGTGAGCGCAAATTGCTGAAAAAAATCGAGCAATCAATTGCCCGCATCGACTCGGGTGATTACGGCTACTGCGACGAAACCGGCGAGCCGATTGGTGTGGGTCGGTTAATTGCCAGACCGACAGCCAGCCTGTCGCTTGAGGCGCAACAGCGTCGTGAGCTGAAGCAAAAAATGTTTGGTGATTGACGCTCAGTCAGCGACAACACTTTTTTAAAGTCTCCCCAACCAAGCCTCATGGCCAAAGAAGACACTTCAGCTGGTTTATTGTCAAAGATGGTGAAGTTCGTTCGCAATCCTGCGACGAGCTGGACCGAGCTTGACAACAAAGAGACGGATCGCGATGAGGCAGTGAGCAAGCTGTTACTCAAGGAAATGATCGAGCGCAAGCGGCGCAATGATTTTGTTCGCAATCGCGAGTTTGACATGCTCCGGAAAATGCGAAAGCGTGAGGCCATGGTCGGGCAGGACCCGGGAGGACGGCCATCTTTTTTTCAGAGCAGTATGCCGTCCAAGCCGGTTGACCGCGCCAGGACGATCAAAAAAATTGACGAAATTGAAGCGCAAATGTCCATGCAGTGGTGGAAAACCAAGCGTGATACGGCATCCACCTTGCAATCGATTGATTCCTCCAACTCACAAATGGGCATGTCGGTTTTGGCAACAGCGCAGTCACCCGCAACTCCTGTGGGTGCACTCCAACTTCCTGATTTGTTGGCCAGCTACGGGGTCACCGAGCCTATCGGGCTGCAGCCATTGACACCTTCAAGCGTGCCGTCACCTGTTGCTGCCCGCACTCCGATTTTGCAGGAGGGGGTGCTTAAAACTGAGCCGTTGCAGCGGCTTCAACCCCTTGCCCCGATTGTGATAAACGCCCTGGGAGCGTCTGCTCAAAATTTTGAAGCGGGATTATCAAACTTCACCTACAGCAATATGATGGCGATGGAAGTGCAAGAGGTTTCGCACGACGCCGAGCTGGAAGAAGCCTCCATCAGTTATGCCAATGGAGATGATGCAGGTGCTGAGGCAACCTTGCTGGAAATGCTGGTACCCGGTGGTTTGCGAGCCGGCCAGTCTGAAGTCTGGATGGCGCTTTTTGATTTGTACCGAGCTACCGACAGCCAGGAAAAATTCGAAAATTCAGCCATCAAGTTTGTGCAAAAGTTTGACCGTTCTGCGCCGCAGTGGTTTTCAATGCCTGCAATCGTCAAGCAGCTTGGAGAGCCTGTTTCTCAAGCACCTGTTGGCACTCAAACCGCTGACTGGATTTGCTCCTCCACTATGGGTATTCAGACAGTCGCAGCACTGAAAGCAGCTTTGGCGAAAGCGCCCATGCCCTGGCGTCTGAACTGGACCAATCTGAAAACCATTGATCCCAATGCCGTCGAGAGTCTTTGCAAAGTGTTTACGGGCTGGTCTGCCCAGCCTGTGCAATTGCGGTTCATGGGCGATAGCCACTTTCATCAGATTTTGCAAAAGGCAACACCATCGGGTGACCGTAGTACGCCGCAAGATTGGTGGCAGTTGCGCATGGAAGCATTGCGCGTGACACACAGGCCAGACGAGTTTGAATTGGCGGCACTGGACTTTTGCGTCACTTACGAAGTGTCCCCACCGGCGTGGGAGGTAGCGCGCTGTGAGTACAAACCAATGGATAACCAAGGCGTGGCTGTTGCTGGCAATACCATCATCGGCGATGTTTACCGGGATTCAATGCCGTCCAGCCTGAGTGCCTTTGATGGTGATACACAGATGGAGGCCCTTACATCGCAAATGACTCATTTTTTGTCGGTGGAGCTGTCAGGCTATATCGAGGGCGATGCCATCGCCATGCTGGAGAAACTGGAAACCAAGCTGATGGGCGCTGACATCATGATGATTTCATGTGTTAACTTGATACGCGTTGATTTTTCGGCTGCTGGAACCTTGCTCAACTGGGTATCGGCGCGACAGGCAGAAAACCGGGCAGTACATTTTTCCGAAGTGCACCGTCTGGTCGCAGCTTTTTTCAATGTGATTGGCATTACCGAGCATGCCAAAGTTTCTACCCGACGGGACTGAGTCTTACTGTCTCAAAGGGTAATGCATGGCTCTCGCCATCTTTTTTCACTTCGCCGTATTTTTTATTTTTCGGCACATCAACCCAGGTTAAACAAACACTTTCACTGCATGTGCTAAGTGCTTAATTCATAACGTCTTTTTATTTTTTATAGAGTGCATGGATGCCTCTAAGTCCTTGATTTCATTGAAAAAAATTGTTTCAAAGCACTTGCATGCCATTTCTTTCCTGATAAAGTGGGAGGAAGTGCAATTTAGTGGTGAAAAGTGCTTTTCAAGGATTTTTAGCAGTGTTCCAAGGCGCATCATCTGTAGCTCTCGATACCAAGGGTCGGCTTTCTGTGCCAACCCGGCATCGGGACGTGCTCAGCGCAACTGCAAACAGCCAACTCACCATCACTAAACATCCGCACGGCTGTTTAATGGTTTTCCCCCGAAATGAGTGGGAAAAATTTCGCGACCGTATTGCCGCAATGCCCATGCAGGCCCAGTGGTGGAAGCGCATTTTTTTGGGTAATGCCATGGATGTTGACATGGATGCCGCGGGGCGCGTGCTGGTTTCGCCAGAGCTGCGTGCAGCAGCCGGACTCACCAAGGATACGGTGCTAC
>JAYVEE010000354.1:0-2851 GCA_043749005.1 Polaromonas sp.
GGTGCTCGCAATCTTCTCGTACACAAGTGCGTTTCGGTGTGCTGCGCTCCGTCCGCCTAACACTTCATCCCTAAAATTTGAATTTCTAGAAGTGCCCTCATCTAGGGTCATTCAATGCCATTCAAATTGCAAGCGCCCATTCGACGTGCTCCCGCACCAATGCACTGCTTTTACCAAGCCGCGTCTCTAACGCCGCCCGAATCCCATAGTCACTCCCCACCCGAAGCGCATTGCCCATCGCCACCGCAATATTGCGCAGCCAGCGCTCGTGGCCGATGCGGCGAATAGCGCTGCCTCCCGTGCTACGTAAAAACTCTTCTTCAGTCCATGCAAACAATGTCACCAGTTGCTGGCCTGTCAAGCCTCTCCGTTCATCAAAATCGGGTAACGCGCTGCGCTGGGCGAACTTGTTCCAGGGGCAGATAAGCTGGCAGTCATCGCAGCCGTAAATGCGATTGCCGATAAGTGGCCGCAGCTCTATGGGAATAGCTCCGGCGTGCTCAATCGTCAGATAAGAAATGCAGCGCCGTGCGTCGAGCTTGTGGGGCGCAATGATGGCTTGAGTAGGGCACACGTCAATACATGCATTGCAACTGCCGCAGTGAGCGCTGACGGGCTCGCTATGCGGCAAGGCAATGTCGATATAAATTTCCCCCAAAAAAAACATCGACCCGGCTTCACGGTTCAAGATCAGTGTGTGTTTGCCGCGCCAGCCCTGGCCGGCCCTTAGAGCCAGCTCGGCCTCAAGCACCGGGGCTGAATCTGTGAAAGCGCGGTGGCCCAGCTGTTCGACATGGGCAGCAATCTTGTCGCCTAACTTTTGCAAGCGGCCGCGCATGACTTTGTGGTAGTCACGCCCACGGGCATAGCTCGAGATAATGGCTTCAGTGGGGCGCTCAAGACGACTGAATTCAACTGCTTGCCAATCATCAGGCGTGGCTGCAGGCAAGTAATTCATACGGGCAGTGATGACGCTGACCGTACCCGGAATCAGCTCGGCTGGCCGCGCCCGTTTAAGCCCATGCGCAGCCATGTAATGCATGTCACCATGAAAGCCTGCTGCCAACCACGCTGATAATCCGGCTTCTGCTGACGACAAATCAACGCCTGCAATGCCGATTTGCGAGAATCCAAGCTCTCGCGCCCACAACTGAATGTTATGCACCAGAGACTGACCGACTGAATGTTTGCTTTGAATCAAGCCCTAATTGTAAAAAGGATTGCCTGGCCAGATGAGCTTGCAACCCAGGCGTTTGCACACGCGCTTGCTGGGCGGTCTGCAATTGCTGACGCGTTGATTGAACTGCAAGGTGATTTAGGTGCCGGAAAAACGACGTTTGCACGTTATTTGCTGGCCGCACTGGGTGTGCATGGCCGCGTTAAAAGCCCAACCTATGCCGTGGTTGAGTCCTACGCCTTAGACAACGGCCTGAACATCTGGCATTTTGATTTTTACCGCTTTAATGACCCGCGTGAATGGGAAGAAGCGGGCTTTCGGGATATTTTTGCCAGCCCTGGGCTCAAACTGGTCGAGTGGCCTGACAAGGCGGGCGAGTATTTGCCGCCAGCAGATCTGGTGCTGGCCATTGAGGTTTTGGCAGACGATACAAGGCAAGTCACGCTTACGGCGCAAACCGAAACTGGCAAGGCGCTGATGACATGAAACAAAGACGCGAAGTATTAAGACTTGGCACGCTGGTTCTGCTGCTGGGCACACAGCACATTGCACGCGGCGCGAGTATTGTGGCGGTGCGGGTTTGGCCGTCCAAAGACTACACACGTTTGACGATTGAATCAGATGGCGAAATCAAAACGCGGCAGTTTTTTATTGCCGAGCCGCCGCGCCTTGCGGTGGACATTGAAGGCATTGACCTGATACCTGCACTGCGGGAACTGGTGGCGAAAGTCAAGCCCGACGATCCCAACATTTCAGGCATTCGCGTTGGGCAAAACACGCCGGGGATGGTGCGACTGGTGATTGACCTGAAGCAGCCCATCCTGCCGCAAGTATTTACCTTGTCGCCGGTTGCGGCCTACCAGTACCGTTTGGTGTTTGATTTGTATCCTACCCAGGTTGCTGACCCGCTGGAGGCCTTGATAGCCGAACGACTGGCTGACAAGTCACAACCCAAAACGCAAACACCCGCAGCTGCCAGTCCTGATGCTTTAGGCGAACTGATGGCCAGGCAATCAAACCGGCCTGCTGCCACCGCACCAACAGCGCAACCCACGCCCAATAAAACGACAACTGTCAAACCGCTGCCAGACGTTCCCGCAACAATCTCAGCCAAGACCGACAGACTGGTCATCGTAGCGCTGGACCCCGGCCACGGCGGCGAAGACCCCGGCGCAATAGGCCCGGGCGGCACGCGTGAAAAAGATGTGGTGCTGCAAATTGCCCTCCGCCTGCGTGACCGCATCAACCAGCAGCCCAACATGCGGGCTTACCTGACACGCGATGCTGACTTTTTTGTCCCGCTGCACATTCGTGTACAAAAAGCGCGCAAGGTACAGGCTGATTTATTCATCAGCATTCATGCAGATGCATTTTTTACCGACCGCCCGCAAGGAGCCAGCGTGTTTGCGTTAAGCGACAAGGGAGCAACCAGCAGCAGCGCCCGCTGGATGGCAGACAAGGAAAACTCTGCCGACCTGGTAGGCGGCGTGAACGTAAAAGCCAAAGACTCCCAAGTGCAAAAAGCACTTCTGGACATGAGTACCACTGCACAAATCAACGACAGCCTGAAACTGGGCAGCGCGGTACTGGGTGAAATCGGCGCAGTCGGCAAATTGCACAAGCCGCGTGTTGAGCAAGCAGGTTTTGCAGTGCTTAAGGCCCCCGATGTACCCA
>JAYVEE010000355.1:0-9415 GCA_043749005.1 Polaromonas sp.
TCGTCCGATGCAGCGAGTTGTCTGCTCGCCTTGCAAAGACTTTGGGGGGTCAAGTTGCCGCACAGCGAGCTGCTCGCCATTGCCCTGAGCCTGGGGGCGGATGTGCCGTTTTTTCTTTTTGGTGGTAACGCCTGGGTTGAAGGTGTGGGCGAGCAAATGACACCAGTCAGCTTGCCGTCGGCTGATTTTTTAGTGATGAAGTCGCCACACGGCGTGTCAACACCGGCCATTTTTGCCTCGCCAGCGCTTAAACGCGACACTGGAACTGCTACAATAGCAAGCTTTGCTGTAAATGACAAAACACAAATTTTTGAGTTTGGTCACAATGACTTGCAGCCAGTTGCCCAACAGTTTTGCCCGCAAATTGTCCATTCGCTTGACTGGCTGACTTGTAAGCAACTTAGAGGAAGGATGACTGGATCTGGAAGTGCGGTATTTGCGCATTTACCGCAGGAAGTGAATATTTCAGACCATCCTGATGGTTATGTAGTTCGCAAATGCAGTAATTTGCAAGCTCATCCTCTTTCAGGTTGGTAGCAGATAAATGGTTATGGGTTGGTTGCTTGCATGAAACTTGTCAAAGTGACATCAAGCAGCAGTCCCGTGTAGGGGTGTCGCCAAGTTGGTTAAGGCACCGGATTTTGATTCCGGCATTCGCAGGTTCGACTCCTTCCACCCCTGCCAAAATTGTGTAACGGCTCGTGCAAAGCACGAGTCAGAATTTCGTTCAGGCTCGTATCCAATACGGTCCTGAACATTTTGAAAAGCGTTTTGTAGACCACATTTTCAGCCACGTCAGACAAGAAAACTGCTGAGCCTCACATGCAAACGTCCCATCCTACAAATCATCCGGACTTCATGCTTTTTACGGGCAATGCCAACCCCAGCATGGCGCTTGAGATCGCAAAACACCTGGATATTTCGTTGGGGGCAGCGCATGTAGGCCGTTTTTCAGACGGTGAAGTGACGGTTGAAATTCAGCAAAACGTTCGTGCGCGAGACGTGTTCGTGGTGCAGTCCACGTGTGCTCCGACCAATGAAAACCTGATGGAGCTGCTCATCATGGTTGACGCTCTCAAGCGTGCCTCAGCCGAGCGTATTTCTGCAGTTATTCCATATTTTGGTTATGCCCGGCAAGACCGCCGCCCACGTTCAGCACGCGTACCAATTACCGCCAAAATGGTGGCCAACATGCTGCAGGCTGTTGGTGTGTCACGCGTTTTGACGATGGACTTGCACGCCGACCAGATTCAGGGTTTTTTCGATATCCCGGTGGACAACATTTATGCCTCGCCCGTTCTCTTGGGCGACTTGCGGCAGAAAAATTACCAGGACCTGATGGTTGTGTCGCCCGACGTAGGCGGCGTGGTTCGCGCCCGCGCTCTAGCCAAGCAGTTAGGCTGCGACATGGCAATTATTGACAAGCGCCGCCCCAAAGCCAATGTGTCTGAAGTGATGCACGTGATTGGTGACATTGAGGGCCGTAATTGCGTCATCATGGACGACATGATTGACACTGCAGGCACACTGGTCAAGGCGGCTGAAGTGCTCAAAGAACGCGGTGCGAAAAAGGTTTACGCCTACTGCACCCACCCCATATTTTCAGGCCCGGCGATTGACCGCATCGCGCAGGGTGATGCGCTTGATGAAGTTGTGATTACCAACACTATTCCTTTGAGCGACCGCGCCAAAGCGTGTACCAAAATTCGCCAGCTCTCCGTGGGCCCGTTGATCGCTGAGACCATCCAGCGCATCGCCAAGGGAGAGTCGGTGATGAGTTTGTTTTCGGACCAGGACCAACAGGAATTGATCTGAAACAAAAAGCGGCAACACCTTTAAACGTGTTGCCTTTTAAATCGGGGCAAGACTGGTCGCGGTCTGCCTCTTCAAAGCTTACAAGCTTGCAAGGAGTTAATTATGAAATTCGTCGCTTTTGAGCGCGCCAAGCAGGGTACGGGTGCGAGCCGCCGTCTCCGCATCACGGGCCGCACGCCCGGTATTGTTTATGGTGGTACGGGTGCTGCATTGCTGATCGAGCTGGATCACAACGCATTGTTTCATGCCATTAAAAAAGAAGCTTTTCACGCGTCAATTCTCGACATGGAACTGGCTGGCAAAGAGCACAAAGTGCTGCTGCGTGACTTGCAAATGCATCCGTTCAAGCCGCTGGTTTTGCACATCGACTTTCAACGCGTCGAAGCTAAAACCAAAATGACGATAAAAGTACCGTTGCATTACAGCGGTGAAGAAGAGTCACCGGCTATCAAGGCTGAAAACTGCCTGGTCAATCACGTGTTGACCGAGCTGACAGTGTCTTGCTTCCCAGCCGACATTCCTGAATTTATAGCCATTGACCTGAGCGGCCTGAAAAAGGGTTCATCCTTGCACGTCAAAGACATCACCCTGCCAAAAGGTGTGAGGTTTGTTGTCAAGGGTCAGGCCAATCCGGTGCTGGTATCCGTGTCTGCTGTTTCCGCTGAAGCCGAAGCTGACGCAGCAGCAGCAGCTGTAGCAGCCGCACCCGTTGACCCTAAAGCAGCCAAAGCTGCTGCGGGCAAGGCTGCCGCGGCTGCTAAGCCCGATGCCAAGGCACCGGCCGCCAAAGCACCTGCTGCCAAGAAAAAATAAGTACACGCGCTGACTGTAACGACAGTCGAAGCCCTTGTTCTCAAAAGAGTACAAGGGCTTTTTTTATGGCGCTTTAAAATTAGTTAATGGATATCCAAACATGATCAAGCTGTTCGTCGGCCTGGGTAATCCGGGCGCAGCATACGAAGCCACCCGGCACAACGCGGGCTTTTGGTGGATAGATGCGTTGTCGCGCGAATTGAAAGCACCGCTGTCCTTTGACAAAAGCTACTTCGGGCAAGTGGCACGTACTTCAATTAACGGTCAAAACATCTGGCTGCTTACTCCACAAACCTTCATGAACCTGTCTGGCAAGTCGATAGCGGCGTTGTCGAACTTTTTCAAGATCAAACCAGAAGAAATTTTGGTGGCACATGATGAACTGGACGTAATACCCGGCCAGGTCAAACTGAAATTTGGTGGCAGCCATGCAGGCCACAACGGTTTGCGCGACACCCATGCACAACTGGGCACAGGTGACTATTGGCGACTGCGCCTGGGCGTGGGTCATCCGGGTAACAAGGACGAAGTAGTCGATTGGGTACTGAAAAAACCCATGCAAGAGCACCGTGTGGCAATACAAGACTGCATCACCCGATCCCTGAAAGCAGTGCCTGCATTGCTCGCCGGCGAGATGAACAAAGCCACAATGATGATCCACACGAGCACGCCGCCTCGACCCAAGCCGCCGCGAAAATTGGAGCAGCCACTCGCGGTCAACACCCCCCAAACTAGCGGACTTAACTGACACAAGATACCCAGCGGCATCGGGTAATCTCAACCTCATGTTTTTAGTTCCTGCAACAGCTGAGCGCGCTGCAAAAAATGGCCCACTTTTCGTCGTTTTGAACTCCACTTCTGGCCACAAAAACAGCAATGAAGAGCGGCAGGTATTGGCTGATGTTTTCAGCAGCGCAGGCCGGGCGTTTGAGTTTTTGCAATTCGACAACCCAGCCAGTATTGGCAGTGTCAGTGCTAGGGCAGTAGCGCTGGCCCAGGAAAAAGGCGGTGTGGTCGTAGCTGCGGGTGGTGATGGCACCATCAGCGCAGTCGCGGCGGCAGTACTGCGCAGTGGCTGCCCATTTGGCGTTCTGCCGCAAGGTACTTTTAATTATTTTGGACGCGCCAACGCCATACCGCAGGATGCTCGCGCAGCAGCTACCGCTTTACTCGGCGCCAGCATTTCCCCCGTGACCGTAGGCGAGGTGAACGACAGGATTTTTTTGGTCAATGCCAGTTTGGGCTTGTACCCGCAATTGCTGGAGGATCGTGAAGCGTGGAAGCAGCAGTTTGGCCGCAGCCGTCTGGTAGCGTTAGCATCCGGGTTAGCCACTATCCTTCAGGCGCGTGGTCAGCTAAGGCTTGAGGTCGAACTGGCAGGTAAGACCACAACATTACGCACGCCAACACTATTTATAGGCAACAACCATTTGCAACTTGCACAGGTTGGCATCGACACAAGCCATACCGATGCGGTCAAGAGGGGTGAACTGGCTGCCATTGCAGTACGTCCGAGAGGCACGCTGGCTCTGCTAGGTCTGCTGGCACGCGGGATCATCGGACGCCTGGGTGATGCGGACCATATCGACAGCTTTGCGTTTCTCAAACTTAAAGTGGTGATGCGCGGCAAGCGGCGTGTGAAAGTGGCGACCGACGGCGAGATCAGCTGGATGACGCCGCCGTTGGTGTTTCAGGTAGCAGATATACCGTTGCTGCTCATGGTGCCCGCACCCGGTGACCGGGCTGAGGTGGCATGACTCGATTGCTACAAATTTCAGACATGCATTTTGGGACTGAGCAGCCTGCTGTGGTTGAAGCACTTCGTGCCCTGTCGCATGACAAGAAGCCCGATGTGCTGGTTGTTTCGGGTGATATTACCCAGCGCGCAACGCACGAACAATTCAGTCGCGCCAAAACTTTTTGCGATAGCCTGGGTATTGCCGAAACAATCAGTCTGCCCGGTAATCACGACATTCCGCTGATTAACCTGTTTTCGCGTGTGCTGAGCCCTTATGCGGCGTACCAAAAGGTTTTTGGGCTGACGCTGGAGCCTGAGCTTATGACCCCCACGCTGTGCCTGGCAACGGTCAACACTACACGCTGGTGGCGCCATAAAAATGGCCAAGTATCAACCGCGCAAATAGATCGCGTCTGCCACCAACTATCACGCGCCACTGCACAGCAATTGCGCGTAGTGGCGGTTCATCAGCCCGTACATGTACTGCGTCCGCAAGATGAGCACGATCGGCTTCGGGGCTGGAAAAAAGCCGTGCAGTCATGGTCTGCAGCAGGCGCCGACATTGTGATGGGCGGACATATTCACCTGCCTTATGTACGTGAGCTGTCGTCCATTGTCAGCGGGCTAAATCGCCGTATCTGGTGCGTGCAGGCAGGCACAGCGGTGTCAAGTCGCATCCGGCGGGAGGCACCAAATTCAGTCAATCTGCTCGAATTTAACGTGGAATCGGATGGTTTGCGCTGCTGCGTTGAGCGCTGGGACTACCAAAAAGTAGGGCGCGGGTTTGAGCTGGCTCATACCAGTGTGTTGGATGTCCAAAGAACTTGAGCTGCTATTTATTGAGTAGCTGCTCACACCCATATTTATTGGGAAATACCTCTAAAATATGCAGGAAAATCGCAAAAAATAGAGTTTTAAGCGACTTTTTCGATTGCAATGGCCACTGTCCCAGTCAATCGATAGTATTTCTCCCACAACGTGGGTTTGCTTTCTATAAACTGCGGATTGACCGGGATGCACGCCACCGGGCAGACCTGCACGCATTGCGGTTCGTCAAAGTGGCCAACGCATTCGGTGCATTTGCTCGGATCAATCTCGTAGATTTCTTTGCCCATGTAAATGGCCTGGTTCGGGCATTCAGGCTCGCACACGTCACAGTTGATGCATTCGTCAGTGATCAGCAGCGCCATAGCTAAGCTGCCTTTGCCGAGTGCAACGCCGACATCACGTCAGGGCTGACCATCTGACTGACGTCTCCATTGAGTTTGCTGATCTCGCGCACCAGGGTGCTGCTGATGCAGGCCAGATTTGCGTCGGGCAGCAAAAAAATAGTTTCGACTTTGGGGGCTAGCTTGCGGTTCATCGCGGCCATTTGGGCTTCGTAGTCAAAGTCGGTCAGGTTGCGGATGCCGCGCACCACAGCGCTCGCATTGTGCGCTTCACAAAAATCCATAATCAGGCCGTCAAATGAAATCACCACAACATTAGCTATAATTTTTGTAGCGTATTTCACTTGTTTTACGCGGTCCTCAAGGTCAAGCAGCGTTTTTTTATGATGTGCTACGGCCACTGCAACTATGAGCTGGTCAAACAGGCCTGCAGCGCGCTTCACCACATCGAGGTGGCCCAAGGTGATGGGATCAAATGTTCCTGAATAAACAGCAACGCGCTTTGATGTGGTCATAACCAAATTATGCGCTTTGAAGCATCTCTGTCGTTTTAATCAGCAAATGAAAATGTACCGCTCCGGCTTTGCCGAAACGATGTACTTTCAAACCGAAAGCGGTCAGCTCGTCATCGGTCCAAGGCCTGGGCGCCTCCAGGTACACAAAGCCCGGCGTGGCAACAGCGCAGGCGGCAGCCTTTAATGCTGCTTCAAACGAAGCAGACTCATAGGGCGGGTCCAGGAAAATAAGTTGCAGGCTGCCAGGGCTGGCGCGGCGCAACAGGCTTACGCCATCACCACGCTCGACCTTCACCATACTGGCTTTGAGCCTGATTTGCAGAGCTTTGAGCTTGTCCACCAACGCCGGGTCTTGGTCGCAAATCAATACTTCAGCGGCTCCGCGCGAAGCGGCCTCAAAACCCAGCACACCAGTGCCTGCAAATATGTCAGCGCAGCGCCAGCCGCTCAAGTCTTGACCGAGCCAGTTGAACAGGGTTTCGCGTACACGGTCCGGCGTGGGACGCAGGCCGGGCTGGGTAGGCAAAGCAGCCACAGGTATTTTGCTGCGCTTGTAAAGCCCGCCGATGATACGAATCTCGCCCGGGGGGATGGTTTTACGGCCGACCACCTTGCCTGATTTGGCAAGCTTTTTGGCAGGGTCTTTTTCGGCTTTTTCTGCTGTGATTTGTGGTGTGTACTTCATGCTTTTCAGGGCGTACCACCCAAAACAATGATGACCATTTTGTCAGGTTGCAGCTTGGCTGAAAAAGCAGTTCTGACATCTTCAAGCGTAACCTTGTCTACTTGACGGCTCCAGGTGTCCAGATAATCAAGCGGCAAGTTGTTCCAGGCAATGTTACTGATGTTGCCGAGTAATTTTCGATTGCTGTCAATGAGCAACGCAAACCCTCCTATGAGGTTATCTTTGGCTGCCTTCAATTCAGTCTCCGTCGGGCCATTGGCGACAAAATCCTTGACCACGTTACGAGCCACTTCCAGCGCCTGGGCTGCCTGGTCTGGCCGGGTTTGCAGGCTAACAGTGAAAGCACCTGCGTGCAGTCCCGGCGCAAAGTTACTGGAAGCGCCATATGTCAAGCCGCGCTTTTCACGTACCTCGGTTTGCAGGCGCGAGACAAAACCACCACCACCCAAAATATAGTTACCTACCAGCAGCGGGAAGAACGCCGGGTCATTGCGTTTATAACCGGGTTGGCCAAAAAGCACCTGGGCCTGCGCGGCGCCGAACGCGATATTTTTCTGCTGTGCTTGAGTTAGCCCAACGACCTCAGGAATGACCGGCAAAGCGGGCAACGTTGCGCAGGCAGCTTGCGGCAAACGCGCCAGCAACTGTTGGGCAATGCCATCAGCCTGGGCGCGCGTGACGGCACCCACCATGCTTATCCGGGCGCGGCAAGCAGCCACACCAGATGTATAAAACTGCTGCATATCGGCAACGCTGATACGGCCTAAAGTGGCTTCAGTGGGCTCAAAACCGTAAGGATGATTGCCATACACGGCCTGTCCGTAAGCGCGCCCAGCCACATTAGCGGGTCGGTTGTAGGATTCATTCAAACTGGCAATGGCTTTTTGCCGGTCGCGTTGCCACACGCTGTCTGTAAACGCCGGCTCCCCGATTTGCCGCGCGGCCAATGCAACCGCTTTGCCCTGCAGATCAGGCTCGGTAAGCGTACGCAACGAAAAGCTCATGCGGTCACTACCTGCGCTGCTGCTGTACTGCGCGCCCAGATCGGCCCAAGCCTCGCCCAAAGCGTTTTCATCAAGCGCAGGCGCACCTGCGCGAGATGCCACGCCCTTGCTGGCCTGCCCGGCGGTCACGCTGGCCAAGCCCGCTTTCTCAACCGAATCGCGCCGGCTGCCCGCGTCAAAATCAATTTGAACGTCCAGCATGGCAATGGCTGGACTTTCAACAAAAAATACAGTTGCACCGTTGGGTAATGTCCACTTTTGTATCGGTATGGCAGCCGATGAATAGCCGGAAAAAGCACACAAAATGGCTGTAGTCCAATAAATACGGGTGCAAACAGCTACTGATTTAATAGTAATTTTCATTGGATTAGTGTCTGGCAGGTGTGGTGGGTGCGGCACGCGGTTTGCGGACCGCATTCGGGTCCAGCGGTTGCGGCACCAGCGTGGCTACTGTCATTTGGTCGTCGCCAAAATACTTGGCGGCTACGGCTTGTACCTCTGCACTCGTGATGCTGCGCAGCTTGGCAATCAGGCGGGCATCAGCATCAAGCGGCAAACCAATGAGCCAGTTGGATCCCAGTTCGCGTGCCTGGTTAAAAACACTGTCAAGCTTATAAGTTTCTCCAGCAACCCATTGAACTTTGACTCGGGCCAGTTCTGCATCGTTCACGCCAGATTGCGCAATCAGCGCAACTTGCTGGCGCAGGCTGGTGACCAACTGATCGGCCGTCTTGCCCGGCGCCGGCACGCCTGACAGAGTAAACAATTGCGGTCCACGTCCAAGCAAACCGTTGTACGCATCAGCACTGTCAGCAACCCGGTTGTCACCCTGCTCCAGGGCACGATTCAGCCGGGCGCCGCTGTAGCCGTCCAGCACGGCGGCCAGCACTGTCAGGGCCAGCGCATCCCGCCCGGCCTTGTCATCTGCAAAATCTGATGGCAGCAACTTGGGCACTTTGAATGACAGGCTGACATAGCTTTGCGATGCCACGCCTTTAAAGTCCATTCGTCTTGCGCCACTCTGCTCGGGCTCGTCGCGCGGCTTGCGGGCGGGCACCGGGCGCGCTGTGATTGGGCCATAATATTTTTCAGCCAGGCGTTTGACTTCTTGCACATCGACATCACCCGTGACCACCACAGCAGCGTTGCCCGGTACATACCAGCGCCGGTAAAAATCACGTGCGTCCTGCGGGGTCATGGCGTCGAGGTCGCTCATCCAGCCGACGATGGGACGACGGTAAGGTGATGCAGTAAACGTAAGGGCAGTAGCCGCCTCAAACATCAGGGCGCGTGGCGATTCTTCAGTCCTTGAACGGCGCTCTTCCTTGACTACTTCTATCTCGCGCTTGAACTCGTCGTCAACCCACTGGTTGTTGGCAAAGCGGTCGGCCTCCAGGCGCATCACGTCCTCTAATTTATTGGATGGAATTTGCTGGTGATAACCCGTGGCGTCGCGGCTGGTGAAGGCGTTGTCGCGCCCGCCCAAAGCTGCGACGCTGCGCGAAAACTCACCCGGCTTGGTGGTGGCGGTACCTTTAAAAAGCATGTGCTCCAGCACATGAGCCACACCCGATGTGCCATCTACTTCGTCGATGGAGCCTACCCGTACCCACAGCATATGAGCAGCTGTCGGGGCGCGGCGGTCAGGTTTGACAATGACTGTCATGCCGTTGGCC
>JAYVEE010000356.1:0-9409 GCA_043749005.1 Polaromonas sp.
CAGATCTTCTTCAAAGCCCGCACAGCCAACGGCTTTACAAAGCAAGCCGTGCCGCAGGCTTTGCTGCAGCAGGCTTATGACATCGCCAAAATGGGAGCAACGTCAATGAATGTGCAGCCGACGCGCTACGTTTTTTTGAACAGTCCTGAGTCGCGCGCCCGCCTGCTGCCTGCCATGTCGCCCGGCAATGTGGACAAAACGAAGGATGCCCCGGTGACAGTCATCGTTGCTACCGATACTCGGTTTTATGAGCACATGCCGCAGGTCTGGCATGTCGCGGGGGCCAAGGAAATGTTTGAAGCTGACCTGCCCTTGGCGCAGGCAACAGCTACACGCAACGGTACGCTGGGGGCGGCGTATTTCATGATTGCCGCGCGTGCGCTGGGCCTGGATTGTGGGCCGATGAGTGGCGTGGATTTGGCTAAAGTCAACGCTGAATTTTTCGCGGACGGACGGCTTCAGACCAACTTTTTAATCAACCTCGGTTATGGCGACGACGACAAATTGTTTGACCGCAATCCGCGCCTTGCTTTTGAGCAGGCCTGCACTGTTCTCTAACTTTTGATCCGCCTGCAGCATTGGATTTCCCCATCATCATTGATCCGTTCTTTTATGCGGTCGCCATTCCCGCGGTGCTGTTGCTGGGCATCAGCAAAAGCGCTTTCGGTGCGGGTTTTGGCTCGCTGGCCGTACCGCTGATGGCGCTTAGTGTGCCCGTACCCCAAGCCGCAGCGGTACTGATGCCCGTGCTTCTGCTCATGGACTTGCTGGGCATTGCGGTATTTCGCAAGGAATTTGACAAGGCGCTGCTGAAGTTTTTGATACCGTTTGCACTCTTGGGTACAGTCATCGGCGCGCTGCTGTTCAAGCTGCTGGACGCCAATGTCGTAGCAGGTTTGGTGGGAGCATTCACTCTGCTTTTTTTGGCACAGCGACTGATTTTTCCGCCCAAGCCTGACAGCCCGCCGCCGCCTCGCTGGCTGGGCGCATTGCTAAGCATTACCACTGGCTTTACCAGCTTTATTGCCCATGCAGGCGGCCCGCCCATCAGTGCGTACGTTATTCCGCTGCGCATGTCGCCCATCAAGTTCACCGCGACTTTAGCGTTCCTGTTCTTTGTCATCAATCTGTCAAAGTGGATTCCTTATGCCTGGCTGGGCTTGCTGGACATGCGCAACATGAGTACGTCGCTGGTGTTGCTGCCACTGGCACCGATAGGTGTGTGGATTGGCGTACGGTTCGCACGGCACGTCAGTCCAGTATTGTTTTACCGCCTGCTGTATGGCGGCATGTTTATAACGGGATGCAAATTGCTGTGGGATGGCTTGGCTTGAGGGCATAGCGCTGCTACATTGAAGCATTCATGACTTTGCACAGCCCCACGACCACCGTTGTTTTTGCTGATCTTGTTGGCAGCACCAGCCTGTACGAGCGGCTGGGGGATGCGGCAGCGTCACGCTTTATGACTGAGCTGGTCGGGCTGCTGCGCCAGCTGTTTGAGAAATATCAGGTCCGTGTTGTCAAACTGCTGGGCGACGGCCTGTTTGTGATCTTTGCAGGCCAGGGTGATGCGCTGGCCGCCAGCATGGAGATCCAGAGAAAGCTGCCTGATGCGCCGTTGCAGCCTGGCGGCATGGGCCCGCCTGTGCAGTTGCAAATAGGTATTGAGTCCGGTGAAGTGGTGGAGATCGATGGTGACTGCTTTGGCGACACGGTCAACTCGGCTGCGCGCTTGGCGGATCTGGCCGGTGGCGGCCAGATTTTGACAACACAAAATGTCTGGACGGCTTTGCTGCCGATTCAATGCGCCACGTTGCGCAGCATGGGGCCAATGTACTTGCGCGGCCGGACTGAAGCCAGCCATGTTTACAGGATTGAATGGCAAACCGGGCGCGATGAAGAAGCCACCATGGCCGGGCGCTCCATGTTTGCTGTTAGCCAGACGAGTTATCTTGAGCTGTCGTATGTGGGCCGGGTGGTGCGGCTGGACGCCAAAAGCAAAGCCATCAGCCTGGGTCGCGCAGCTGAATCACTGTTGCCTTTAAACGACCAGCGTGTGTCGCGCATGCATGCAATGCTGGACTGGCGTGGCAGACAGTTTGTATTGACGGATGCATCAACCTACGGCACCTGGGTCTACATGGGCAACCAGAGCGAATCTGTGGTGCTGCGCCGCACCGAATGCTATCTGGTCGGCAACGGCCAAATTGTGCCGGGCTGCAGCGTGTCGACGACGCTGCGCCATTGATTAATTTCACCATCAAAAGCTGAAGCGCAAACGCGACTTTTGGGGTTGATTTGCCTCAGCCGGGCGTGACAATACCTGGTGTCAGTGTTTTCGCCCTTGGTAGGGTTGCTGCAACGTGTTAATTTATGTGCCCTCATGAGTCTTAAAAAATTAGGTCGTTACGATTTGATCCGCGTGCTTGGCAAAGGCGCGATGGGGTTGTTGTACGAAGGGCGTGATCCGAATCTGGATCGCCGCGTGGCGATTAAAACCATCAAGGTTGAAAACCTGTCAGACGAAGCCGCCGCTGAATACGAGGTGCGCTTCAGGACCGAGGCACGGTCAGCAGCCCGCCTGCAGCACCCCAACATCGTCAGCGTTTACGACTCTGATCGCGACGGCGACATGGCTTTTTTGGTGATGGAGTTCGTCGAAGGCGATGACCTCAAGCATCACCTCGACAAAGGCACGGTGTACACGCTGCAGCAAACTCTCAGCATCATGGTGGATTTGCTGTCGGCGCTCAGCTACGCGCACAGCCAAAAAATTGTTCACCGCGATATCAAACCCGCCAACCTGCTGGTGCAAGCCAGTGGCAGCATCAAGCTGGCGGACTTTGGCGTGGCGCGCATCCAGGATTCTGGCGATGCTACGCGCACCCAGGGCTCCATTGTCGGTACGCTCAAATACATGTCGCCCGAGCAGCTTGAAGGCCGACCGACTGACGCAAGGGCTGATTTGTTTGCAGCCGCAGTGGTGCTGTACCAGCTGCTAACCAGCCAGCGCCCGTTCGATGGCGACTCCGACTTTACGGTAATCCAGAAAATCGTTAATCACACGCCAGTGGCAGTCACGTTATACAACCCCAAGCTGCCGCCTGCTATTGATGTGGTGGTGGCCAAAGCGCTGGCCAAGTCGCGTGACATGCGCTACGGCTCGGCGCAGGATTTTTTGGCAGCTTTGCAGGCTGCTTGCAAAGATGCCTCAGACACCAGTATTGCACCTCAGGCCATATTGCCAGCAAAGGGCAGCAACATCACCTGGACTGCCACCATGATGCCCGGGGAGTCGTTGGTAACTACTGAATCGGGCATGACCAGCGGCACGAGTACGTCGCTGGTCATGCAAGAAGTTGAGCTGGTGTACTGGAAAGACATCAAGGAATCGAACGACACTGAAGACATACAGGGGTTTTTGGCCAAATTTCCGTCAGGCATTTATGCCGACCTCGCGCGCAGACGGCTGAAAAATCTGAGTGCCACAACCCACTCTGAGCCCACATTGGTCAGTCCGCGTATGTTGGAGCCTGTGACCACGGATACCGACGAAATGTTGTGGCTGCCCAAACGTGGCAGCGTTGAGGCTGAAACGCGCTTTGCTGCGGCAACACCGACGACTCACGCAAACCATCAAACCGTGCAGCCATCTTCAGCTCAGGCAGCCTCACCTCACAAAGCACTCTGGCTGGTGGCCGGCTTGGCGGCGCTGGCCGTTGCTGGCGTAGCTTTCAAGCTGCTCTCAAGTCCAGGCCCAAGCGCAGCACCCGATCCCTTGGCCGCCATGGCGGCCGCCAGTAGTGCCGCGCCGCAGCCGTCTGCATCAGCGCGCGCTATGCCTGCGCAAATTGCGGCTTCTGTTGCAGCTCCCGCTCTGGCTGCTGCATCAGCGCCGCGCCCACCAGCATCAGCGGCAGGCAACGCTGTCCGCGCTGCGCTGGCTGCCTCCAAAGCGCCTGCGGCGCTATCAGCCAGGAAGGCCACACCGGACAAAGTCAAATCTGCAAGTGACGAGGTCACAAAGCCGTCTGATTCCAGCCCGAAAGCGGCCCGGTCAGCGCCCGTCGCCGCCACGGCCCTGCCCACAGCAGTCAGCAGCCCGCGCGCCGCCTGCGAAGACCGCATGCTGCTGGGTTTTCAAACCTGCATGTCAGAGCAGTGCGCCCGGGCCGTTTTTACCCAGCACCCGATTTGCGTCGAACGCCGGGGCATGGAGGAGCGTCGCCGCGAGGAACAGCGCAACCGCTGATGACAAGCGCTTCATTGCTATATATTTAATAGTTGCTTGCACCCGTATTTATTGGGTTAACGATCGATTTGATAGATAAAATTGGTCTTTTTAGCGGCTTTCAGGCGTTTTCAGATCAATTCAGGCGTTTATCCATTTCACCGCCTGCAACAGCATCTAGAGCGTCATCTTGCCTGCCCACGGTCCGCTCCTGCGCAAATTGCTCGCGCTCCCTGGTCATTTGCTCTTCAAGTTGTGCGCGGCCTCGCTTGACGACTGCAATGACTTTGGCACGGTCTTTGTAGTGCGGGTAGAGCTGCTCAAACAGGGCCAGGTTGTGTTGCCTGAAGCGCCGGGCGCTCTGCCTGGCCTGGTCGGGCGTCTGGCCCAGCAGCTCCAGTACGCTGCGTGCGCTCCTCAGGCTGGACTCGAACAGCTCGCGCTCAACCCGCATCACACCGCGATCGCGTAACAAATTCCAGTGGGTAACGTCTTTGGCACGGGCCACAATTTGCAGCTGCGGAAAGTGTGCTTTGGCCACGTCGACAATTTTGATGGACTGCTCGATACTGTCAACCGCTACCACCAAAATGCTGGCAGTTGCCGCCCCTGCAGTGCGCAGCAGATCAAGCCGTGTGGCATCGCCGTAAAACACGCGGTATCCAAACGACCGGGCAGACTCGACCATATTGGCGTCGTGGTCCAAAACGGTGGGCGCGGTGCCTTGGGCCAGCAGCAGGCGGCCCACAATCTGCCCGTAACGGCCAAAGCCAGCAATGATGATGGGCGCGGTTTGTTGCTCTGATATTTCCGCCATCGGGATCAGGTTGCAATTGGCGTAGCGGGACAACAGCAATTTGTCGACGGCGATCAAGATCAATGGCGTGATCAGCATTGACAGGGCCACCGCACCAATCAGCAAGGACGATGTTTGCATTGAAAACACCTTGGCCCCGGCAGCTGCCTGAAACACTACAAACGCAAACTCGCCACCTTGCGCCAGCAGCACGGTAAACACGGGGCGTTCCTGGTAGGGCAGTTTCATGGCCTTGGCCAGCGCGTAGATGACCGCCAGTTTTAACCCTAAAAAGCCGAACAGGATGGCGGCCATCAAGCCTGGCGATTGCGCCAGCACACCAAAGTCAATGCTCATGCCTACGGCGATGAAAAACAGGCCCAGCAGCAAACCTTTGAACGGCTCAATGTCGGTTTCAAGCTCGCGGCGGTACTCACTTTCAGCCAGCAGCACCCCGGCTAAAAATGCACCCAACGCCATCGACAGGCCCACAAACTGCATCAATCCGGCAATGCCGACCACCAGCAGCAAAGACGCAGCGGTAAAAATTTCCGGCGTGTCGCTTTTGGCTATCCAGCCAAGCACCGGGCGCAGCAGCAGGCGGCCCCCCAAAATGATACCGCCAATAACTGCTATGGTTTTAAAAGCTTCAAGCGCCTGATTTGATTGGTCTACGGCCTCGTTTAGACCTGAAACTACAGCCAAAAGCGGCACTAAAGCCAAAATCGGGATGGCCGCCACATCCTGGAACAGCAACATCGAAAACCCGGCTTGCCCGCTGGATGTGGGCATCAGGTTGCGCTCGCCAATGGCCTGCAAGGCAATCGCTGTGCTTGACAGTGCCAATCCCAGGCCGGCAACCAGTGCGATTTGCCAGCTGACACCAAAGGCCATCGCCGCGCCAGTGATGGCAGCGGTACATGCCAGCATTTGCGCGCTACCCCAACCAAAAATGGACCGGCGCAAATTCCACAGACGTTTGGGCTCCAGCTCCAGCCCTATCAGAAACAGCATCAGCACCACGCCAAACTCGGCAAAGTGAAGAATGTCCTGCACATTGGTGACCAGTTTTAAACCCCAGGGGCCAATGGCGATGCCTGCCGCCAGGTAACCAATGATCGACCCCAGCCCCAGCTTTTTGGCGACGGGGACAGCAATTACGGCTGCAGCCAGGTAGATGAAGCTGTTGATCAGCCAGGCGGGCGCTTGTTCCATGGCGTAACGTCTTTGTAGGTTGCTTTCATGCCGTTACCATAGTGTAAAAGTTACTTTTACTGATTCGAGGAGTTCAACATGCCGGTTGTTGTGATTGCCAATCCAAAGGGGGGTGTCGGTAAATCGACTCTTGCCACCAATGTTGCCGGATATTTTGCCAGCAAGGGCCATGCGGTGATGCTGGGTGATGCCGACAGGCAGCAGTCGTCCAAACTATGGCTGGAGCTGCGTCCGCCTGCCGCCCGCCGCATTGCCACCTGGGACGTGAACGCCGACCTGATTGTCAAGCCGCCTAAGGGCACGACCCATGTGGTGCTTGACACGCCGGGTGGCCTGCATGGCTGGCGTTTTAATGACGTCATCAAGCTGGCTGACAAAATCATTGTTCCGCTGCAACCCAGCGTGTTTGATATTTTTGCCACCCGGGCTTTTTTAGACCAACTGGCCGAACACCGCCATGCCGGCAAAGTGCAAGTAGGCATTGTGGGCATGCGGGTCGACTCGCGCACGATTGCAGCTGACAAACTGCGCGGGTTTGTTGACAGTTTGGGACTGCCGGTGCTGGGCATGATGCGTGACACGCAAAACTACATTCACCTGGCAGCACGCGGTTTGACGCTGTTCGACGTGGCTCCTGGCCGGGTTGAAAAAGACCTGGAGCAATGGAGAAATATTTGCGAATGGCTAGACAAGTGAAAACTTTTCAAACCATCGCCGAGCTGGCTGCTTGCACAGGCCAGGAAGTTGCCGTCAGTGACTGGCTGACCATCACGCAGCAGCAGATCAATTTATTTGCCGATGCAACTGGCGACCACCAGTGGATTCACGTCGATCCTGAAAAAGCTACCAAAGGCCCGTTTGGCGGGCCGATCGCTCACGGGTTCCTGACCCTTTCCCTGATCCCGAAGTTTTTTGAATCATCGTTTGACATCATCGGATCGCGCATGGGCGTGAACTACGGGCTTAACAAGGTGCGTTTCACGTCGCCCGTGCCCGTGGGCAGCCGTTTACGTGCCCGCATGAAGTTGCTGGCAACGCAGCCCATTGACAACGATGGGGTTCAGATGACGTGGGAGGTGACGGTTGAGCGCGAAGGCGCCGGCAAGCCGGTATGTATTGCTGAGTCGTTGGTGCGGCGTTATCCGTAATCGGAAGCTTCAGGTCACAGTTGCGAATCCGTTTTGCCGCCAGGCCTCAAACACCGTCACGGCCACCGCGTTCGACAAATTCAAGCTGCGCTGGTCGGGCTGCATGGGCAGCCGCAGGCGCTGGCCGGGCGAAAACGAGTCGAGCAAAGCCGGGTGCAGGCCTTTGGTCTCTGACCCAAACACCAACCAGTCGCCGGGTGTAAAGGTTGCGTCAAACAGATTGCGTGAGCCGCGTGTGGTCATGGCAAAAAGGTGTGCTGCGTCGGGCTTTTCCTCGGCCAAAAATGCCTGCCAGTTGGCGTGGCGGCACAGCTCGGCGTACTCGTGATAGTCCAGACCAGCGCGGCGCATGTGCTTGTCGTCCATCGAAAAGCCCAGCGGCTCAATCAGGTGGAGACGGCAACCGGTGTTGGCCGCCAGACGGATGACGTTGCCGGTATTCGGCGGAATTTCGGGTTGAACCAGAACAATGTTGAACATAAATTTAAAGCGGGGTTCTTGCCAGCACCAGGCCGGTGATGTGTGTCGCGCCCGCCGCATGCAGTGCCTGAGCTGCTACAAACAATGATACGCCGCTGGTCATCACATCATCGACCAGCATCACGCGCCTGCCTTTGAGCTCATGCGCGCGCAGTGGATCCACCTGAAACGCGCCTTTGACATTGGCCAGCCGCTCCTGCCGCAGCAATTCGGTTTGCGGGCGAGTGTTTTTAACCCGAAGAAGCAAGGTGCTGTCAGCTGTAGCAGCGCTGCCTGATTGTCTGGCCAGCGCATGCGCCAGCTCCCAGGCCTGGTTAAAGCCACGTGCTTTCAGGCGTTGTTTTGACAACGGTACAGGCAGGATCAAGTCGCTGCTTTGCAGGCATTGCAAAGCTTGGGCAACACCTGGCGCGCTCAGCAAAACAGCGGCAAAAAACGGCGCCCACGCGGGGTGTTCGCCAAACTTGTAGCGGCTGATCAAGCCCGACCAGGGGTAGACATAGTCAAGTGCTGCCAGCACCAAATCAATTGACGGTGGCTGTTTGATGCAATCCATGCACAAGCTGGGGTTGGTGCGCCGCCCGAGCGACAAGTTGGTCGGCAGGCAAATAGCGCAGCCTGTGCAGCGCGGTTTCTCGATTGCAAATCGCCCCAGACACGCGCTGCATACCGGCTCTGACGGCCAGCTGCGGCAAACCGCGCACTGGCTGGGTAGCAGCATTGACAGCCTTGGCAGGTTTAAAAAGGGGTTTTGCAAGTGACGTTTGAACACCCGGTCAATATACTCGGGGCGCAGCTCATGAAGACCGAACGTCCCCCCACCCTTGATCCAGTCGCTGTTGCCCGCTGGAAGCGCATCGCGCCTTTGGCATCGCCTTGGCTGCATGAAGAAGTCGCCAGCCGTATGCTGGACCGGCTGCAATGGATCAAACTACTGCCGCAAGCCTGGGCGCATTGGGGTGCGGTACGCGGCGGGCTGAAAAACCATCAAAAACTGATTGAAAAGTACTCAAAATCACTATGTTTTATAGCTGAAGCCCAATCAATTCGGGTGCAATCAGCTATAAATAATATAGCGATTAAGTGGTGGCAGCCAGCTGGCTGGACTCGCCAGGCGGCGCGGTTTGAGATGCCGCCGCCCGCAAGCGTGAACATGTTGTGGGCCAATATGGTGCTGCATGAGGCGGACGACCCGCAGGCGCTTCTGGCCCAGTGGCACAGTGCTTTGAAAGTGGGTGGATTTTTGATGTTTTCATGTTTGGGACCAGATACCGCCATTGAGCTGCGCGAGCTTTACCAGCAGCTTGGCTGGCCTGCTGCCGGGCACGAATTGACTGATATGCACGATTGGGGCGACATGCTGGTGCAAGCTGGCTTTGCCGAGCCCGTGATGGACATGGAGCGCATCACGTTAACGTATGAAACACCCGCGCGCCTGTTACAGGAATTGGCCGAACTGGGTCGCAACTTTCATCCAGCGCGGTTTGCCCACTTGCGCGGGCGCGCCTGGCGGGCGCGGCTGGAACGTGAGTTGGTCAA
>JAYVEE010000357.1:0-2830 GCA_043749005.1 Polaromonas sp.
ATTGTCAATTTTGCGCACGGCGCGCTTTATATGCTGGGCGCTTTTGCTGCCTGGATCATGATGGACCTGTTCGGCATCAATTACTGGGCAGCACTGATCCTTGCGCCTTTGACGGTGGGTGTTTTAGGGGTGGTGATTGAGCGCCTGTTCCTCAAGCACCTGTACAAGCTGGATCCGCTCTACGGACTGCTGCTGACTTTTGGTCTGTCGCTGATTGCAGAAGGCATTTTCCGCGAGCTGTATGGCGTGTCTGGTCAAAGCTACCCGGTACCCGAGCTGCTCCAAGGCGCAACCAACCTGGGATTCATGGTGCTGCCAAACTACCGCGCCTGGGTGGTCGTGGCTTCACTGGTGGTGTGCATGGGTACGTGGTACCTGATTGAACGCACCCGGCTCGGTGCCTACCTGCGCGCCGGTACTGAAAATGCGCCACTGGTGCAGGCGTTTGGGATCAACGTGCCAATGATGGTGATGTTGACTTATGGCGCAGGCGCCGCACTGGCGGCGTTCGCTGGCGTGCTTGCTGCCCCGATCATTCAGGTCAATCCGTTGATGGGCTCCAACCTCATCATCGTGGTGTTTGCCGTTGTCGTCATTGGCGGCATGGGTTCAATTTTGGGTTCTGTCATCACGGGGCTGGGGCTGGGCATCATCGAGGGCTTAACCCGGGTTTTTTACCCCGAGGCTTCAAGCATTGTGGTGTTTGTCATCATGGTGCTGGTGCTCATGGTGAAGCCAGCCGGTTTGTTTGGCAAGGAGGCATGAACATGACAACTCTTTCAAGCAGTCTTTCCAGAAAAGCCGCAAAGATCACCCAAATCACTTACGTTGTGCTGCTTGCACTGGCTTTGGCAGCGCCATTTTTGGGGCTGTACCCCGTGTTTGTAATGAAGCTGTTGTGCTTTGCGCTGTTTGCCTGCGCCTTTAATTTGTTGCTGGGCTTTACCGGCTTGCTGTCGTTCGGCCACGCCGCATTTTTTGGTTCGGCGGCCTACGTCACGGGCTGGTTCATCAAATCGCAAAACTGGACGCCAGAGCTTGCGTTGCTGGCGGGGGCGGTGGCTGCCTCTCTGATTGGCCTGCTGGTTGGTCTGGTGGCCATTCGCCGTCAGGGCATTTACTTTGCCATGATCACGCTGGCTATTGCGCAGATGGTGTACTTTGTATGCCTGCAAGCCTCCTTCACAGGCGGCGAAGACGGCTTGCAGGGCGTGCCGCGCGGCAAGTTACTGGGGCTTTTTTCGCTTGAATCCGATCTGGCACTGTACTACCTGATCGTTGCTATTTTTGTCGCCTGTTTCTTGTTCATCGCACGCATCGTGAACTCGCCTTTTGGGCAAGTGCTCAAAATGATTCGGGAAAACGAACCACGCGCGGTTTCCCTAGGCTATCAGGTAGACCGCTACAAACTTCTGGCGTTTGTGCTGTCGGCTGCGTTGGCTGGCCTGGCCGGATCCATGAAAACGCTGGTCATGGGATTTGCCACGCTGTCTGATGTGCATTGGTCGATGTCAGGCGAGGTTATTTTGATGACACTTCTTGGTGGTGTGGGTACCTTTTTTGGACCGGCCGTCGGCGCTGGCATCGTCATTTCATTGCAAAACCTGCTAGCCGACAAGGTGGGCTCATGGGTCACCGTGATCATCGGCGTGATTTTTGTGTTGTGTGTGCTGGCATTTCGCAAAGGCGTGGTTGGCGAGGTGCAGGCTTTCAGGGAGCGGCGGCGCATTGCCGCCATGAAAGCCGATTAGCCGTCTGGTCTTTTATGCACCGTCTGTTGACAGCGCGTAGCCTACACGCTGCGGCACGATCAGTTGACCTTGTGAATTCGGAACAGCCTGAATACTGATCACAGGCTGTGATGAAGTCACGCTGCCAAAGATCGTGGCAAAGGCAATGTCTGCCGCATCACGCCCAGTACAAAAGCGCACAAACCCCATCGGGATGGCGGTGCCTGACGGGTCAAACATGTACCAGCGCCCTGCGCCATTTGCATCGGCAAGATACACCTCGACATAGGCGTGAAAATCAGGCGGGCCGAGTGCCAGATCAGCGCCGTAGTCCATGCCGCTGACCATGCGGGCGGGCAGATTAACTGCGCGGCACAGGCTAATCATCAAGTGTGCAAAGTCGCGGCACACGCCGACGCGGTCTATCAGTGTGTCAAGCGCAGAGGTGTTGCTGTCGCTGGTGTTGCCCTGAAAGCGCACATGGCTGCTGACCCAGTCACAAATAGCCTGTGCCCGGCTGTGGCCCATCGGCAAATTGCCAAAATGCTGACCGGCAAATGTCAGCAGCCTGTCTGACTGGCAATAGCGGCTGGGGTACAGGTAAGGCAATACGTGGCCGGGCAGCGCCTGCGGGCTGACTTCAAACAAATCGTTGGACGCAGCTTCAAAATGCGTCAGGTCGACCACTGCGCTATAGCCAACAGTCAGTAGGCCCTGCATCGCCCGCAAAGCAATGAAGCGGCTCTGCGATTGAGCGTCGGTGTAATAGTTGGCCGTGAGCGTCTGGTTAAAACTCAGCGACTCTTCAACCACCCGCTGGCGAGGCGTGAAAGCAGCCTGGATATTGAAAATGAAATCACAACCCGTATCAAATATTTCGTACGCTAACTGCGTAGACAACGCCATTCGGACCATACATGCTCCTCATAAACCAATTGAATCCGAAATTAGACCAGTGTCGGGGGCTGGTTTTAGCGCTTGCAGTCGTCAGCAGTCACGTTACAGCTGTTTTCTGACAATCATGAAGCACGTCTGCCTACATACTGCTTCCAGCAAAACGCGTGCCCTGGTGGCCGCCATCAAGGTGGCTGATTTTTGCG
>JAYVEE010000358.1:0-2818 GCA_043749005.1 Polaromonas sp.
GACCAGCCTTTGCAAACTGGCCTGAAGTCAATCGATTCGATGGTGCCGGTCGGTCGCGGTCAGCGCGAATTGATCATTGGTGACCGTCAAACAGGGAAAACCGCCGTCGCAATTGACGCCATCATTAATCAAAAGGGCACCGGCGTCTACTGCGTGTATGTTGCCATTGGTCAAAAGGCCTCGTCGATTAAAAACGTCGTTCGTTCGCTCGAGCAGGCTGGTGCGATGGAATACACCATTGTTGTCGCAGCTTCGGCTTCTGAGTCCGCTGCCATGCAGTATGTGAGCGCCTACTCTGGCTGCACCATGGGTGAATACTTTCGTGATCGCGGTGAAGACGCGTTGATCGTGTATGACGATTTGTCAAAACAAGCCGTGGCTTATCGCCAGGTCTCACTGCTGCTGCGCCGTCCACCAGGCCGCGAAGCTTACCCTGGCGATGTGTTTTATCTCCACAGCCGTTTGCTGGAGCGTGCCGCGCGCGTGAACGAAAAATACGTTGAAGATTTCACCAAAGGCGCCGTGAAGGGCAAGACCGGTTCTTTGACCGCTCTGCCTATCATTGAAACGCAAGCCGGTGACGTGTCGGCCTTCGTGCCTACCAACGTGATTTCGATTACCGACGGCCAGATCTTTCTGGAAACATCACTGTTTAACGCCGGTATTCGCCCCGCGATCAACGCCGGTATTTCGGTTTCCCGCGTCGGTGGTGCAGCGCAAACGAAGCTGATCAAAAACCTGTCCGGTGGTATCCGCACTGACTTGGCTCAATACCGTGAGCTGGCTGCGTTTGCGCAGTTTGCATCTGATCTGGACGAAGCGACGCGCAAGCAGCTGGACCGCGGCGCGCGAGTCACAGAACTGCTCAAACAGGCTCAGTATTCGCCTTTAACCATCTCCAACATGGCCGCAACGCTGTTTGCAGTGAACAAGGGTTTCATGGACGATGTGGACGTGAAGAAGGTGCTGGCTTTTGAGTCGGGTTTACACGCGTATCTCAAAGACAAGCATGTCGCGTTAATAGCGAAGCTGGAAGCTGCCAAGGCGATGGACAAAGATGCGGAAGCTGAAATGACCACTGCTGTGACCGCCTTCAAAAAATCTTTCGCTTAGATCTACCTGAAACCAAAGCGTTCTAGAAACTATTAGGAACAGAAATGGCAGCAGGTAAAGAGATACGCGGAAAGATCAAGTCGGTTGAAAACACCAAAAAGATCACTAAAGCGATGGAAATGGTGGCCGCTTCCAAGATGCGCAAGGCGCAGGAGCGGATGCGTGCTGCCCGCCCTTACAGTGACAAAATCCGAAACATCACGGCGAACCTGTCCAAGGCAAATCCTGAATACACCCACGCCTTCATGCAGGCCAACGATGCCAAAACTACCGGCTTCATCGTCGTGACGACAGATAAGGGCCTGTGCGGTGGTTTGAACACCAATGTCCTGCGAGCGGTGACGGCCAAACTCAAGGACTTGCAAGCGGCTGGTCATCAGACCCATGCGGTAGCCATCGGCAACAAGGGATTGGGATTTTTAAATCGTGTCGGCGTGAAGGTGGTGGCGCACGCCACGCAGCTCGGTGACAAGCCGCACCTGGACAAGTTGATTGGTCCTGTCAAGGTTTTGCTGGACGAGTATGCTGAAGGCAAAGTTAAAACGGTTTATTTGTGCTACACCAAATTCATTAACACCATGCGTCAGGAATCAGTCGTCGAGCAGTTGCTGCCATTGACGGCTGACCGGCTGCAGGCCGACAAAGACCAGCACGGCTGGGACTATATTTACGAGCCTGATGCACAGACAGTGATCGATGATTTGATGGTGCGTTACGTGGAGGCGCTGGTATTTCAGGCAGTGGCTGAAAACATGGCGTCGGAGCAATCAGCGCGCATGGTGGCCATGAAATCGGCAACCGATAACGCTGGCAGCGTGATTGGCGAGCTCAAACTGATTTATAACAAAACGCGGCAGGCTGCGATCACGAAAGAGCTTTCGGAAATCGTTGCCGGTGCCGCTGCGGTGTAGCGCTTTTAAAAGCTGCTGCCCCAGACGATTTAAAGATTAAAGAAACCAACAGGATTTCATCATGGCTAATGTTCAGGCTCTAGGCAAAATTGTTCAGTGTATTGGCGCGGTAGTTGACGTGGAATTTGCACGCAACGAGATGCCCAAGATTTACGACGCCCTCAAAATGGAAGGTTCTGCCCTGACACTTGAAGTTCAGCAGCAACTGGGCGACGGCATTGTGCGTACGATTGCTTTGGGCAGTTCTGATGGCATGCGCCGCGGCAATGTGGTGTACAACACCGGCGCCCCCATCATGGTCCCGGTTGGCAAAGCCACACTCGGCCGCATCATGGACGTGCTGGGTGCTCCGATTGACGAGCGCGGACCTGTTGACCAGTCCCTGACCGCTGCTATTCACCGCAAAGCTCCTGCGTATGATGAGTTGAGCCCTTCGCAAGAATTGCTGGAAACCGGTATCAAGGTGATTGACCTGGTTTGCCCATTTGCCAAAGGCGGCAAGGTCGGTCTGTTCGGCGGCGCTGGCGTCGGCAAGACTGTGAACATGATGGAACTCATCAACAACATTGCCAAAGCACACTCAGGTTTGTCAGTGTTTGCCGGTGTAGGCGAGCGTACCCGTGAGGGCAATGACTTTTATCATGAGATGGCTGATTCCGGCGTGGTGAACCTCGAAAAACTTGAAGACTCCAAAGTGGCGATGGTTTATGGTCAGATGAATGAACCACCGGGCAACCGTTTGCGTGTGGCGTTAACGGGCCTGACGATTGCTGAATCCTTCCGTGATGAAGGCC
>JAYVEE010000359.1:0-2782 GCA_043749005.1 Polaromonas sp.
GTTCTTTGATGTTGCTCATGTGTTTTCCCCCGACAAAGGTTTGACTGTGCTTGCATGACTGCCCAACTCGACTGCCAAATGTACCCAGCCGCTACAATGATTCATCATATCGCCACCGGCTGCACCATGTCTGCAATACACCGTCTCAAGACCACCCTCTTTAATCGCTCAAGCCTGGCAGCACTGACGTGTATGGCCGCAGCAGGGCTTGCAGGTTGCAGCACTTTCAACTCAGGCTTTAGTGCCAGCGCTGCGAACCCGGCCAACTGGATCACACCTTACAGGGCTGATGTGATTCAGGGAAACTTCATCTCCAAGGAACAGGTTGAGATGCTGAAAGCAGGCATGTCCCGTGCGCAGGTCAAAGATGTGTTGGGCACACCATTGGTGGTAAGCCTGTTTCATGCAGACCGCTGGGATTATGTTTTCACTTTGAAGCGTCAGGGAATCGAGTCACAGTCTTTTAAATATGCGGTGTTTTTTAAAGGCGACCAGCTCGAGCGTTTTGAAGGCGACACCATGCCCAGCAATGCCGAGTTCATTGCCTCGTTAACCAACAGCCGAAAAATTGGCAAAATTCCGGTGCTTGAAGCGACTGAAGAGCAACTTAAGGCGGCTGAGAAACTATCGGCTGCTACGGCCACTTCTGCCAGCAGCAGCATGCCAGTAGCTGTTCCTGCAGGCACACCACCCGCCAGTTACCCCCCACTTGAAAGCGCCAGGCCCTGATGGCCGCGCCGGTGCACGCCATTGCCGTTGCAGGCGCCGGTGGTCGCATGGGCCACATGCTGATAGAGGCGATTCGGTCAAGCAGCGATTGCATGCTGGTGGGTGCGCTTGATGTGGCCGCCAGTCCGTCCATAGGCAATGACGCAACCGGGTTTCTGCATCAGACCAGCGATGTACCCATTCATTCAGATATTCGCATGGGCTTGAAAAACGCCCGCGTGCTGATCGACTTCACCCGCCCTGAAGGCACCATGGCACATTTGGCCATTTGCAGCGAGTTGGGTGTCAAACTGGTGATTGGCACGACAGGGTTTTCAGATACGCAAAAGCTTGAGATTGCCAATGCTGCCAAAACCATCGCCATCGTCATGGCGCCGAACATGAGCGTGGGCGTGAATGTAACGCTAAAGCTACTTGAAATGGCGGCTAAAGCCCTGAGCACGGGTTACGACATTGAAATTGTCGAGGCGCATCATCGCCACAAGGTTGATGCGCCATCGGGCACGGCACTGAAGATGGGCGAGGTCATCGCTACCGCGCTTGGCCGAGATTTAAAGGAATGTGGCGTGCTGTCGCGCGAAGGCATTACCGGACCGCGTGACCCTTCAACCATTGGTTTTGCAGCTGTGCGCGGCGGCGATGTGGTGGGCGATCACACCGTGATGTTTTTGGGTGACGGCGAACGCATTGAAATTACTCACAAGTCATCAAGCCGCACCACTTATGCGCAGGGCAGTCTGCGCGCTGCGCGCTTTTTGGCCGATAAGCCGAACGGCCTGTTTGACATGTTTGACGTGCTGAAATTGAACTGATGCCAGCATGAATTTTTTAAGTCTGATCACTCAGGGCGGCACGGTGAGCGTGATTGTGGCGCTTCTGCTGCTGCTGATGTCTATTGCCAGCTGGGTCGTCATTTTGTGGAAAGCCTTGCTCTTCAAACGCGCAGTCGGCGATGTTGCACGCAGCACCGCGGCGTTTTGGCAGTCTGCATCTGTGGCAGAAGCGACTGAAAAGGTCGCCGCGTTTGACCGCGAACAGCTGGTCTTGCCTTTAATTGCCGCCACTACACTGGAGGCAGGCAACACACTGGCCACACGTGGCGACAAGTCGCAGCAGCTCACCCGCGTGCTCCGCGATGCGCTGCACAGGGTGCTGCTCAAGCTGCAATACGGCCAGGTGTTGCTGGCCACCGTCGGTTCTACCGCACCGTTTGTGGGTTTGCTGGGCACAGTTTGGGGAATCTATCACGCGCTGATCGGTATAGCGTCGGCCGGGCAGATCACGATCGATAAGGTGTCTGGCCCGGTTGGAGAGGCGCTCATCATGACAGCGGCGGGCCTGGCAGTGGCGATTCCGGCTGTGCTGGCCTACAACGTTTTCGGGCGCTATATCAACCGCATTGAGGCTGACCTGGAAGGCTTTGCACGCGACCTTCGAGAACTGTTGATTCAGGAAGTCAGATGAAAATATTTTTTCGATGGGCCGCCCCTGGAAAAAATAGCCCCATCGGGAGGCATAGAGCTACACGCAGTGAACAAACGCGGGAGCCAACGTGTCCTTTGGCAGATTAGAGCGCTCCAAAGGCTCTGAGCCGATGAGCGAAATCAACGTCACGCCAATGGTGGATGTGATGCTGGTGCTCTTGGTGATTTTTATCCTCACCGCGCCATTGATGGCCAGCTCCATCAAGCTCGATTTGCCCAAAACCGACGCCGCCACAGCATCTGAAGCGCCCCAGTTTGTAACGCTGGTTGTCGATAAAACAGGCCAGATTTTTTTAAACGATAAACCTATCGCGCTGGATGCCTTAAAAGCCAGCTTGACACAAACCGCTGTCAAAAACCCGGATACCGAAGTGCAGCTGCGTGCCGATGAAGCCGTGCCTTACGGCAAAGTGGTTGAGGTGATGGGTGCAGCACAAAAAGCGGGTTTGAACCGTATTGGGTTTGTGGCGGATGCGCCTGGTTCAGCACCGAGCCCCGCGTCACCATTGCCCACTCGTTGACCCGTCAAGGTCAGCATCTAAAATCCGTTATCTGCAGCGATTGGCTGC
>JAYVEE010000360.1:0-9234 GCA_043749005.1 Polaromonas sp.
CTTCAAGGGTGGAGTAATTCATGGAACTCACTTTGCCATAAACCCGGGCTGCGCACTTGAAGGGTCATGGAGAGCACAAGTTTTATGGTTGGTCAGCCATCCATCGCGCGTAGCTAGGTATTTCCATTTCAAAACAATCGCGGGCGGTGGTATAAAGCTTCCCAAACATCCGGCCCACCGGCCGGTAGCTTTGCTGGTTGATGTAATAAGTGTCCAGGTCAAGCAAGCCGTCCCTGACGTGCATCATCACGACTTTCGCCACTGCAATTTTGCGGCTGGGACCAATATCCAGCAGCACCATTTTTTCACATTCAAAGGCTACAGGCGCCTCCACAATGCGCTGGGGACGCACCACGCTTGAGGGCGTCAAGTTCAAGCCCGCCTGCACAATTTCAGACACCGCCGTCGGGAAATCAATCGCACAAATATTCATGGCCTGTGCCATCGGCTCGTCAACCATGTGCACGACGAATTGGCCAGTCTCCTGAATGTTGATGGTCGTGTCTTTCAAAGCCTGGTTGTGGCGTTTGACCTCCAGCCCCAGCACCATCACCGGCGGGTTTTCGCCCATGACATTAAAAAAGCTGAATGGCGCAGCGTTGTCTCCACTGGCCTCTGAAAACGTGGTGACCAGCGCAATCGGGCGCGGCACAACCGTCGAACACAGCAATTTGTACTGGATCGACGGGTGTAAAGCATTGATGTCAATTTGCAAAGTCTTGCCTTTTTAAACAAGCCAGGTGCTACCTTGCACGGCAGCGACTAGGCAATCGCGCGGTTCTTATGCTCCAGCCTGCTCAGCCAGCGTACCAAGGGCCACAGCAAAGCCAGGTACATCAAAGCAGCCAGCACAATCGGGGAAGGGTTGTACACCAGTGACTGCGCGTCGCGCGCTACCCTGAGCAATTCTGGCAGTGCAACAACACTGGCAATGGTGGTCAGCTTGATCACCTCAATGCAGTTGCTGACCAGATCTGGCAATACATTTCGCGTTGCCTGCGGAACGATAACGTGTCGCAAGGCCTGCAGTCGGGTCAACCCGGTGGAGCGTGCAGCTTCCATCTGGCCACTGGGCACGCTTTCAATGCCTGCGCGAAACACTTCTGAAAAATAACTGGAGTTGTTGAGCATGAAGCCAATAGCAACCGCGACCAGCTTGGGCAAATCCAGGCCCAGAAAAGGCGCGCCAAAGTAAATCAAAATCAAAAGCACCAAAGGCGGAAATGAACGAAAAAAATCAATGTATACCGCTACCAGCACGCGCAGCCAGCGATGCCTGGTTTGCGTACACACCAGCGCCAAAACAAGGCCAGACAGCGCACCGATCGGTATCACCAGCAGCGACAGCCAAATGGTCGTCCACAGCCCTCGCAGCAGAAAGGGAAACACCTCGCGGTAAATCGCCAGGTTAAAAAAGTTTTGCAATAAAGCGTCCATGACGTACCTGCTGAACCTAACGCTCGCCTAACGCTTCCAGCGCCAGCGCGTCTCAAGCCAGCGCGAGAACAGCACCACCGGAACAAACAAAATCAGGTAGGCAGCCGCCCCCAGCACCAATGGTGTCGGGTTACCGGCGTTGCTGCTGGCTGACTGCGCCGTGTTGAGGATTTCACTGAGCGCCACCACCGAGCCCAGAGCCGTGTTCTTGGTGACAGAAATCACCCGATTGGTCAGTGGCGGCACAGCCAGGCGCAGTGCCTGCGGCAACACCACAGACACCGTCGTCTGCCACCACGACAGGCCCGTCGAGCGGGCCGCCTCAGACTGGCCGACGGGCAACGACAAAATACCGCCCCAGATACTTTCTTCAGCGTAGGCAGCCAGCACCAGCGTCAGTGCCAGCCAGGTCGCAGTAAAAGACGACATTGAGAGGTCTATAAATGGAAATGCAAAAAACAAAACAATGATTAAAACCAGCGGCGGCAACGACCGCAAAATATCGGCAAACGCCACCACAAGCAAACACGGCACGCGCCATTGCAGGTGGCGAATCACGGCCAGCACCAGGCCAAGCAACAGCCCAGAGGCCACGACAGCCGCGCTTAGCACCGCAGTTATACCCATACCGCGTGCGATGTCGCGCCAATACGCCGCAGCAACGTCAGCGTTGAAAAAAGTAAACACCAATTGATCCAGACCAGGGGCAACACTGTTAACCACAGCTATGCTCTGTCGGTGTAACGGGAAACAAAGGCACGCGTGCGGTCATGGTGCGGTGCTTCAAAGATCTGGCTCGGTGGGCCCTCCTCCACAATCACGCCTGCGTCCATAAACACCACCCAGTCGGCAGCAGCGCGGGCAAAGCCCATTTCATGGGTCACCACCAGCATGGTCATGCCGGCTTCGCGCAGGTCCCGCATGACCTGGAGCACACTGCCGACAAGTTCGGGGTCAAGCGCGCTGGTGGGCTCATCAAAAAGAAGGATTTTGGGCTCCAGCGCAATTGCACGGGCAATGCCTACGCGCTGCTGTTGGCCACCAGAAAGCTGCGCTGGAAAACTGCGCGCTTTTTCAAGCAAATCAACTTGCGAAAGTGCCAGCCTGCCACGTCTGTCGGCCTCCGAGTGTGTATGCAACTGCACTTTGCGCAGAGCCAGCGTCACGTTGTCAAGCACGTTTAAATGTGGGTATAAATTGAACTGCTGAAACACCATGCCAATACGCTGGCGCACCTGGTTGATATTGACATCAGAGCGCATGATGTCGGTACCATCAACCACAATCTGGCCGCCGCTGGGCTCTTCAAGCCGATTGCAGCAGCGCAACAAGGTGCTTTTGCCGGAGCCCGATGGCCCAATAACGCACATCAACTGCCCAGTCCTGACCTTTAAATCAATGCCGCGCAGCACGGCGTTGCCGTTAAAGACTTTTTGCAAGCCAACGATTTCAAGAATCGGAGCGGGCAACATCGCAGTGGCGGGGTGCTGGTTCAAGAAAAGTACACCTTGAGTGTTCAGACTTTTTGGCAGGCAGGTTTGGCAGGTGTAGGGTCATAGCCGTCCAGCCCCTCAACACCTTGACCAACAGCAGCTTTCATGGCGGCAGCATCGGGTGCGGGAATGTAACCAAACCATTTAACGGCAATTTTTCCAAGCGTGCCATCCATTTTCATGCACTTAAGGGCATTGCCAGCGGCATCGCGGCCGGACTTGTCATCCAGGCGAAAAGCCAGCGCCCAGACCAGCCCAGTCTTGATGGTGAGCGTGGTTTGAACCGCCGGGTTTTGCTTGGCTGCCCATGCCGCCACAGTGCTGCCGGCCAGATTGGTATCGGCCCGACCCGACTGCACAGCTTGAACGGCGTCGGCGTTGTTGCCATACACGTCGTATTTGAAACCATACTTGGCAGCGTTGTCGCGCGTCCAGTTTTCGTAGGCCGAGCCTTTATTGACGGCTATGGTTTTGCCCTTCAGATCATCCAGCACCTTGATGGCAGGTGCACCTTTTTTGATGACAAAGGTGTAGTCGGTGTCGAGGTAACCCTCGGTAAACAGCATGGCTTTTGCGCGCTCTGGTGTCACGGTAACCGGGGCCAGAATGAAGTCGTATTTTTTGGCGTTAAGGCCGGGCACCAGGCCGGAAAACTCGGTACCTTCAATCTCGATTTTTCTCTGCATCCGTTTGGCCAGTTCTTCGCCCAAATCAATGTTGAATCCTTGCAGACCCCCATCAAGTTTAACCATCGCGTGTGGCGCGAAAGTAGCATCAACGCCGGTACGCAGCGGCGCGCCGGTTTGGGCAAACGATGGTACGGCAAACGCAGCAGCCAAAGACATCGCCAGCACAGCTGACCGGATGAACTTTGGCGAGGTAGATAAGTTGGAAGACAGCATGAAATGGATCCTTGGTTGGATATCAGTTGGCAGGTTGAGGTAAATCAGGGCTTGCAAGAGGCGGGCCAGCACCTGTGCGCTCGACGATCAGGCGGTAATGTTCCGGGCGGCGGTGCTTGGCAAAATTAAACACATGCTGGAGAAAATTCTCGCCAAGATTCAAATCACATTGGGTAAAGATGACTTCATCTTCCTCACTTTGGGCCTGCGCCACAATTTCTCCGGTGGGCGACACAATAGCCGATCCGCCAATCATGTGAAAGCCGTCTTCGCTGCCGCACTTGGCAGCCGCACCTACCCACAAACCGTTTTGGTAGGCATTGGCCTGCAGCGACAGCAGGTGGTGAAACATACGCAGGTGTGGCGCTTCGGTCCAATGGATATTCCACGAGGGTGTGTTGTAGCCCAGCACCACGATGCGCGCGCTTTGCAAGCTCATGACACGGTAAGTTTCAGGCCAGCGACGGTCATTACACAGGCACTGGCCAATCAGCGTGCCCAGCATGGGTGTAACGCCAAAACCGTCATCTCCCACTTCAAAATATTTTTTCTCCAGATGCTGAAACGGTACATCTGGCTTGTGGTCGCTGTGGCCAGGCAGGTGGATTTTGCGATACCGCGCAACGATCTCAGCCTTTTCATTGACCAAGATGGAGGTGTTGAAACGCTTTCCGGCAGATGTCAGTTCAGCGTAACCGAGGTAAAAACCCACGCCCAGTTTGCGTGCCAGATCAAACAGCGGCTGGGTTTCAGCGCTGGGCATGGCAGGCTCAAAAAAGCGAGCAGTGGCTTCAGCCTCGTCCATCCAGTAACGCGGGAAAAATGTCGTCAGTGCCAGTTCTGGAAACACCACCAGACGCGCACCGCGTGATGCAGCCTCGCGAAACATCTCCAGCAAGCGTTGAATCACAGCGGCACGGCTGTCCGCCAGATGGACTGGTCCCATTTGCGCAACTGCCAATCCAAATCGCTTACGCGCAGCTAATGTCATGCCCGTTGCCATGCTTTTCCTTTCAGCCCCAACAGACCTGGCAGGCGCGACGCATTGGCAGGCGTTTTGGTATTGACAGTCACTTCGGGTTGCCGACGCACAATATAACGACCGGAGCCGCGCGCTGCTTGTAGTGTGTTGTTTTCAACCACCGTTCGGCCACGGCTCATCACCAGTTCTGGCCAGCCTTGCAGGCGCATGCCTTCATAAGGCGTGTAGCCCACGTTGTCATGCAACATGGCCGCGCTCACAGTTATCTCACGCGCCGCATTCCACAACGCCAAATCAGCGTCCATGCCGATCGCAATATCGCCCTTACAGTGCGCCAGGCCATACATACGGGCGTGGTTGCTGGCGGTCAGCGCAACAAACTCGTTGATAGTGATGCGGCCCTTCAGCACACCTTCAGAAAACAGCAGCGGCATGCGCAGTTCAATGCCCGGCACGCCGTTAGCCATGTCTTTGAAAATAGTGGCTTCCCCATTGGGCAGTTTGCCTGTTTTATCAAAACGATAAGGCGCATGGTCTGACGAATAAAGCCCCAGCGTGCCGTCTTTAAACCCGTCCCAGACGGCTTGCTGCGAGCGTGGGTCACGCGGCGGCGGGCTACAGCAGAACTTGGCGCCCTCCACACCGGGGAGATCAATGTCATCGGCTGTCAAAAACAAATATTGCGGGCAGCTTTCTGCATATACTTTGGTACCCAGGCGCTGAGCCGAGCGAATCAGCTCTACCGTTTCTGCCCCGGCTACATGCACGATCAGCACTGGCACATCAATCAGGCGCGACAGCGCCATGGCGCGGTAACTGGCCTCCGACTCAGCCAGCGCGTCGTGCGCCACTGCATGAAACTTGGGTGCGGTATGCCCGCCATCCAGCAGACGCTGCGCAACCCAGCGAATCATGTCGTGATTCTCGGCATGAATCATCACCAGCGCGCCTTCACTTCCCGCCAACGCCATCACATCAAGCAATTGATAGTCGTCCAGCTTGAGTGTGTTGTAGGTCATATAAACCTTCAGCGACGTTATTCCGTCCCGTATGACTTGCGGCAAATCATGCTTGAGCGCAACTTCATCTGGGTCTGCAAGAATCAGATGAAAGCCGTAATCAATGACGGCTTTTTCACGTGCACGCGCTGCATATTCCGCCACCACGTCTGGAATGCGCTTGCCCCGATGCTGCGCTGCAAACGGGATGATGGTGGTGGTGCCGCCGAATGCCGCAGACACCGTACCCGAATAAAAATCGTCGGCGCATATCATACCCATGCCTGACAGTTGCTCGATATGCACATGGCTATCGATACCGCCGGGCAGCACCCATCGGCCGCTTGCGTCAATGTCGTGGCGGCCTGGCGGCAAATTTTTTTCAATGCTGACGATCACACCATCCTTGATGCCAATGTCTGCTTCGAAAGTTTCGCGCTCAGTCGAAACGCGGCCACCGCGCACCGTCACATCATGGCTGGGTGCTGTCATCAAAATGTCCCTGGATAGTTGCCGCCATCGAGCAGCAGGTTTTGGCCGGTGATGAATCCGGCCTGCGCGCTGCAAAGGTAGGCACAGGCATCACCAAATTCGGCGGGTGTGCCAAAGCGCCCTGCCGGGTTGCCTGCGCGTCTTTCGGCCAAAATCACTTCTTCACTTTTGCCAGATTGTCTTGACCATAAACGAGCCGTTTCCAGCAGGCGATCTGTTTCAAACGGGCCTGGCAACAGATTGTTGATGGTGACGTTGCAGGCAACCGTTTTGCGGGCCAGTCCGGCCACAAAGCCCGTCAGTCCAGAGCGGGCGCCATTGGATAAACCCAAAATATCTATCGGTGCCTTGACTGCGGCTGACGTAATGTTAACGATGCGGCCAAAGCGCCGGGCCATCATGGCGTCCAGCGTGGCCTTGATCAAGGTTATCGGTGTCAGCATGTTGGCATCCAGCGCCGCAATCCACGCGTCGCGGTCCCAGTCCCGAAAGTCGCCAGGCTTGGGCCCACCCGCGTTGGTGACCAAAATATCCGGCGCGCGGCACACGGCCAACACGGCAGCACGGCCCTCTGGCATCGTGATGTCGGCAGGCACAGTCATGACGCGTGCACCTGTGTCACGCCGAATTTCGTCCGCGGTAGCTTCAAGTGCTTCAACGCCACGCGCCACCAAAGTGACAATCACACCTTCTCGCGCCAGCGAAAATGCACAGGCGCGGCCCAAGCCTTTACTTGATGCGCATACCAGTGCGCTACGTCCAGCGATACCCAAATCCATCTTTTGCTTTTCCTGTACGACGTTTATTGATCCGGGGAAAACGAGCACCTAGGCAATGACCAATACACCCTTGACATTTAGCGACAGACCCACGCGCGCGATGGTGGCCTCCAGCTCTTTTGCTGTCACTGGGTCCATGCGCATGCCCGGCGCGCGAATCGCATCGCAGGCAATCACGCCACGTTTTTGATAAATGTATTTGCGCAACGCCAGACCAATTTTGGGCTGAAATTCATAACGAATCAAGGGGCAATAACGGTCAAACGTAGCAGCTGCACCAGCATGGTCACCAGCGGCATACTGGTCGTATATTCTTACCAGAATTTCAGGGAAAGCAAAGCCAGTCATGGTGCCAACCGCACCGCGCTGTAGCTCTTCAAGAAAATAAACACCACCCAAGCCTCCAAAAATACGCATGCTGTCGCCAGCCAGTTCAAGAATACGGGTAATTTTTTGACCTACAGGCGGCTCTTCCATCTTGATAAAGCCCACACCCCCTTCGCGCCCCAGGCGTGCAATAACTTCAGACTTGATTTCAGTGCCGAACGAGTCAGGAAAATCATGAATTACCACGGGAATCGGCAGCGCCGCAGCCAGTGCCTGGTAATAGTCAAACTGCACCGCATCAGAGGCGTTGTCAAGCGGTGCTGCAAACACTGCAGCTGCACCAACTTCAGCGGCCTCGCGCGCTTGTTCAATAGCGCCCGCCATGCCCAAGGCACGCACGCCCACCCACACCGGTACGCGGCCATCCGCGCACTTGACAAACGTACTTGTCACTAGGCGTCGTTCACTGTTTGAAAGCTTGTGCGCCTCGCCCAAAAAGCCGAGAATTGCCAGCCCGGTAACGCCAGCAGCCACTTGGAATTCAACAAGTGTCCCGATGCTGTCCAGGTCCAGCGCGCCATCAGCAGAAAAGGGCGTTGGGCAAATGGTGTACACACCGCAAGCGTCATTGTGTTGGGCAGCGTTAGAAGACTTGGCTTGGGTTTGCATGGCATCTTTTGGTAACGACATCAGCGGTTAAAAAGTGACTTGTGTTTCAACTGCATTGTTGTAGACGTGCTGGCAAGGTGTCTTATGCCTTTTTGTGCGTAACCCATAACGTCGTGTTAAGGCTGGGACTTTTCCAATACCAAGCCCGACGACTAAACGCTGGCAGAAATAGTAGCTTCAGCGGCAGCGGCATCGGCATCGGCCAGCATGCCAAAGCCCTGTTCTGCTATCAGCCGTTTAAGTTGGGCAATGAATGCCAGCGTCAGCTGTGACAGGGGTTCAAACTGAAGATGCACCATATTGGCTTGCAAAATCGGTGCATTGACGATGGAACGCACCACCAACTGGCTGTTGGTTGACCAACTGCGCACCGAAAACTCGTCCACTAGCGCTATTCCCGCGCCCATTTGCACCAGCGAACCCGCATTTTGAGGTGACCCCACCTCAATGGCGGCCACCAAGGGCTCGTCGGCGTCCTGGTACATCTGACCGACAATCACGCCGAAGGGGCTTTCCCGTTCGTATCCGATCAGGGAATAGGGCCGCAAATCAGCCAGCGTCAGCGTTGCACGGCGTGTCAATTCGTGGTTGTAAGGCAGAATACAAACTAGCCGATTGCGGCACAAAGGCGTAACCTCCAGATTGGGATGGTTCATCGGCAAAATAATGATGCCGAGGTCGGCCTGATGGCTAAGCAGCCGCTCTTTAAGGTGGGCGTAACCCAAGCAATGGAAAGTCACTTTGACATCAGGGTAATGGGTACGAAAAAGCGCCAGCGCCTCAGGAATCAGCATTTGACCAACGCTGGGACTGGAAACGATATTCAATATGCCCTGGCGGTTTTTTGCCAGGTCTGAAGCCAGCTCATTGACACGCTGTACGGCCTGATAAACCATTTCAACCTCATAAAAAAGTTTTTTAGCTTCTGGTGTGGCATAAAGCCGGCCTTTAATCCGTTCAAACAAAGCGAAACCCACACGTTGCTCGGTGTGCGACAGCAAACGGCTAACCGCTGGCTGCGACACAAACAACAACTGTGATGCACCGCTTATAGAGCCCGTTGTCATCACTGCGCGAAAAATTTCAATCTGACGTAAATTAAGAGACATTCGTGCTTCCGGTTTGTTTGCCGCCGTACGCTGACCCAGAACCCAT
>JAYVEE010000361.1:0-2765 GCA_043749005.1 Polaromonas sp.
AACGGCCTTCCTGTTCCCGGGAGGATTGACGCCAGGGGTTGGTTCTTTCCTCGGGCCATCGTCTACCGCCTGGTCCAACAGCATTGGTTTTGGGCTAGAGCAAGCAGACCCTTTGTCGAGCTACAGCCGCGCCTGGCGGCCCTGGGGGGAAATTGGTTTTGAAACCCGGCAAACGCTTGGTGAGCGGCAGACGCAGAGCTTGTTACGATTGGGTATTAAGGGCTCCGTCCGAGGCCGTGATCAGCTCAATCTGAATCTGGATATCCGGCCGGGCACGGGAGGGCTGTCAGGGGCGCAGGGCACGCGTGAATTGCGCTTGCAGTACGACATATATTTCGATCGGTAGTTTTGATTGTTGGTTAATCAATTTTTGATGAACAGGTTTGCCATGAAACACACTTTACACACCATCAAGTGGCTAACGGCCTTGAGTTGCGTGGCTTTGCTGTCTGCATGCGGCTCGCTCACTACGGGCGGCAGCAGCAACCGCACGCCCATGGTGCAAGTCATTACAGCAACTGACAAGGTGGCCATGCTGCCCGTTGCCAACTTTACCGATGTGCCGCAAGCGGGCTTGCGAGTCGAGTCCCTGCTTGAATCCGCATTGCGCCAGTCGGGCCTGAAACAACTCGTTATTTACCCGCCAGCACTGAACCCCGAAACCTTGTTTGAACCCGGCGAGCGCAAGGCACAGGCCGAGGCTGAAAAGTGGGCCAAGGCACAAGGCATACGCTATGTAGTGACAGCCGCCGTCAACGAATGGCGCTACAAGGTGGGCGTTGATGGTGAACCCGCCGTGGGCATGATGCTGCAGGTCAAAGACCTGAGCAACGACCAGGTGGTGTACTCCAGCGCGGGTGGCCGCACGGGTGGCAGCCGCCAGGCGCTCAGCGCCGTGGGATTGCAACTGACCAACGAACTTGTCGCAGGGATTCGTGTTGAACAAGCCGGAACACTTTCCAAAACCCGCTAATTTGTCCGCGCAGAAAGGCGACGAAGGCGGCAGCGCAAATACGCCTAGGCCTGCGTATCGGGGGCAGCGCCCCACGCGCGACTCGTCATCTTTTTCTCCGTCGCTTTTCGGGACACAAGAATCCCAACTGAGCGAAGCATTAGTCACGCAGCCAGACATGGTGGAGACGCAAAGCGAATTGCCCGGCGAGGAAGTACGTACCGGCTGGCCCGCCAAGTGGGCACGCTTTGTCAAGCGTCCCTGGATTGCCACGCTGTTTGCCGTTGGCCTGTTGCGAATGGTCTTGCGGCGCTGGATTCGCCACCATCCAGGCTTGTTGTCACGCACGCTTGAAACGGCTTTGTGGCCTGCCCTGTTTGTGTTTTTGTGCGTTATCAGCAACCCCGACAACCCGTTTTACATTAACGAAGGCTTTCCCTGGCCCTGGCTCGGGCCATGGCTGATTGCCCTGCGGTACGGCGTGGGTTATGGCGCAGCGGCGGCGCTGGGCTTGCTGGCCACTTGGGCCGTACTTGCGGGTTCGCCACAATTTCCGCGCCTGTATTTTTTAGGTGGCGCGATAGCTACGCTGATTGCAGGCGAGTTTGGCAGCTTCTGGCGCTTGCAGGTATTGCGCTTGCAGGAAAGCCAGCACTTTTTAAATGACAAGGTCGAGCGCCTGACAAGGCGGCTGTACCTCGTCAAGCTGTCGCACGACGAGCTTGAATACGAAATGGTCGACCGCCCTGGCACGCTGCGCGAATCATTGATTGAGCTGCGTGTTCTGATGGATCGCCACGCCAGAGAAAACCCTCTTGAAGAACTGGGCTTGCCAGGTGCGCAGTTTATGCTCGACTTTTTGGTGCAGCACTGCCGCATTGAGTCGGCTGCTATGTACTCCGTGCGTATGGAGCCGACGATTGAGCTGACCCGTGTTGCGGTGACAGGCCGCATGCGTGACCCGGCCAACGACGACCCGATGGTGGTGCGCGCACTTGAGTCAGGCTACCAGGTGCACCTGCAGGACGCACTGATGGAGACCGCGCCCGGCAACCAGCTGATAGCCGCCACGCCGCTCATCAGCAGTGAACGCCAGCCCTTCGGACTCGTTGCCATTGGCAGCATGCCGTTTACCGCGCTGACCACCGACAACCTGCAAACCATTGCTGTGTTGATTGAAAGCTACGCCGACTACCTGCGCCTGTCACTCAATGCGTCCGATATCTTGTCACAGTGGCCCGATGCACCGCGTAGCCTGACGGGTGAATTTGCGTGGCTCGCACGGCTGTTCAATGAGTTTGGCCTGGCCAGCCGCTGCGTGGTGTGGCGCGTGCAACATGCGCGTGAACAAGAGATGCTGGACGAAGTGCTGCAACTGCATTCACGCGGGGAAACCGCCTGGCGCTTGCCAGTCGACAGAAAAAGCAAGAACCACAAGCCATGCGTCATTGCTCTCGTGCCGTTTTCAGACGCAGCAGGCGTACGCATTTACAAGCAGCGCATCGTTGACAACATGGACTGCAGCTTTGGCGACATGGGTGCTGACCAGCTCAAGGCCTTTGACTTTGCGCTGGGCCGGGAGAACAGTTTTGCGCGCCTGCGCTGGCTGGTCGAAGGAGACCCAAAGGACGACCTACTAGGCCGGCTGAGCGTATCCCAGAAGGCCAAAAAGTGATTGCAAATTGGATCACGATGTCAGCCGCTGTGTCGCTGGAGACTGCTGCTCTCAGCATGCTCAGCAGTACGCCAACGCAGCTGCATTTGGCCAGTTATTTCTCGCTGCATGCGGTCGCCAGCGCAGTCGCGGCCTGGC
>JAYVEE010000362.1:0-9191 GCA_043749005.1 Polaromonas sp.
GATGAACAGTTTGACCTCTCCATCGTGGCACTTTGTTGCAGTAAACCGCAACCCTGACGGGTCGTGGCTAGCTGACGGGGAAGTCCCTTTCATTCGTTATGCATCAGCACGGAGAGCACGCTATGTACGCTGAATTTAGAAAAAGGATTGAGGTCAGAATTCGGCTAATGGGTCTTTCCGCCGTGTTGCTGATCTTTCAGATCATCGTTCTAGTGTTTGGGTTTCTTGGAGCAGCAATCACGTTTGAGTACTCGCTAAAAACAAAGCCGTCGGCGATCGAAATCTTTGGCGATCAGGCATGGAGGCTTCGCGAGAGTATCGCGGAGGCCGAAAAGCACGTAAAAGCCCTTCAAGATAACGAAGCGTTGAAACCTGCCACGAAGGCCATTGGTTTCCAAAACAATGTTCTTGCGCTAAATGAAAGTGTGAAGGCAACGGGCGGGCGTTTAGATGAACTCTCAAAGGCCGTGTACGAAAACCAAGGCAAACTCGTCGACACATTCCTAAACGAAAAGAGAATTCTGTTTATCCTCTCTGGCTTCTTCATCGCGTATCTCGTCAAGTTGTTTTCGGGTCTCTACAAATACAACGCCTACGTCAAAGCGCACTACTTGGCGGTCCTGGACGCATTGGACCTAACAGTGAATGGGAATGAACCAAACGATCAAATTGACATTGAGCGTTTCAAAGGACTACTTGCGTCCCTTTCGGTTAAAGACCTACGAATTGATCAAGGTGGCAGTTTGCTAGAGGGTGTCGGCCTGAAGAAGGCGAAGGCCGATGCATAACTTGTCAATCGACACGGACCCACAACAGCGCCTCGCGGATCTGCCGCAGATTGTCGTGAGCCGGTCAACTTTACATTCGCAGTCAAGATACCAACCCTAGTTTTGCAAAATTTACAGCAACCATCTCAAATCGAAAAGGAAGAAAAAATGTCTAAAGCCTATTGGGTCAGCACGTACCGCGCAGTCAAAAATGCCGAAAAAATCGCCGCCTACGCTGTGCTTGCGGGTCCTGCACTCAGCGCAGCAGGGGGTCGATTCCTGGCACGCGGTATGCCGTCAATGGCTTATGAACTCGGGTTGAAGGAGCGCACAGTCCTGATCGAGTTTGACAGCGTGGAACAAGCCACCGCAGCACACGACAGCCCCGCTTATCAGGCAGCATTGGCCGCGCTGGGTGATGGCGCGGATCGGGACATCCGAATCATTGAAGGTGTTTGATTGGAAGAGCGACATCTGGGTCAGGTCTTGTAAATCAACATTCAACAGTCTACTGCTGAAGTGCTACAAAACGATATGATTTTGGTAGCTACTTGCGCCCGTATTCATTGGGCCAGAAGGCGGTTTACTGCTAAAAATAGCCCTTTTCAGTCAAAAAATTTCGTCAAACCCGCTTCTGCGCAAAATAAAACCATTCCTGTCCCACCTCACCCCGCGGGTTAGGAAAAACCACAAAACCATCACCCTGCGCATGCGCCTCAACGCCGCTGTGCCGCACGCCAATCACGTCGCCTGCTTTCACCGCATCAAAGCTACGCCACTCTTTGGTGAAGGTATCGCCTGCATGTTCTTTGTCGGTGACGTCTATCAGTCGCAAAATTTCAGGGGTTTCGATCGGTGAGGCGGGTTTTGTGCTGGTGATGGCGAGCAAACCCAGCGTTTGCAAAATCGCATGCCGAGCCACATCCACGCCTGCCGGGTCGTCGTGCTGGCCGCATTCGAGCGTGACTGCGTAGCCGCCCCGGGCGCGCATGTATTCAGTGGTGCCTACGCCGTAGTTGGGGTTGGTGACCAGCGTTTGTGAACGGGTATTTGCTGCCTCGGCATTGGTTGCCCGCCGCTGCACGCCGCGTGCGTAAGCGTCCAGCCAGCCCTCGACGATGCGCGGGGCGCCTGTGTGCAGGGCCAATTGCATTTCCTGAGCAGCCAGTGCAAACGGTTCAAGCGTGCCGCTGTTGTTCTGTGGGCCAATCATCACAAACGGTGCGCCGCCGGTGTGAAACGAATGCAAGTCGAGCAGCACGTCATGTGCGTCGAGCAGCGGGCACAGTACGTTGGCCAAGCGGTCTTCAAAGTCTTGCGGAATGGCGCTGGGCGCCATGTTGCGGTTTAAATTGCGGTCGCCAAAACGCCGCTTGAGCTGATGAGCCAGTGGGTTGGTGATGGGCACAAACGTGACCGTGCCGCGCTCAATGCTGATCGCGCCACTGTCAATGTCTTGCAACAGTTGCATGATGGCCTGGCTGCCGCAAATCTCATTGCCGTGTACCGCGCCCAGTACTAGCAGCGCCGGGCCGGGGGCCAGGCCATGAAAAGTGTGGGTGCGCAGATGAGTGGGCAGATGGGTGGGCAGATGGGTGGGAATATTGGGCGTGTCGGTCATGGTTTGTTTATACCGCACGGACGCTGATTAATGCGTCAAGATGCCTATAATGCAACTCAATTGCATTAATTTGTGTTTCAGATTCCAAATTTTACAAGTCAACATGAAATCAGGTAGCACTAACAAGCAACTCGTCGATCCGATCGACGAGTTGTTAACCGCTCACGGCTTGCGCCGTACCAGCGCGGCTCGTCTGGTGCTGGGCTGGTTACTTGCTCACCCTGAAGTGAGTTACACCCACGCGCAGTTGCAAGCGGCGCTGGCTGACGATGGCAAAAAGGATGCAGACGAGCTGGATCGCGTGACACTCTACCGCCTGATTGACCGCCTGACCCAAGTCGGCTTGCTGCTGTGCCGGGTTGATGCCAGCCGCACACGCCGCTACCAGGCCATGCCGGCTGAAATACATGCGATTCCGCACTTTGAATGCCAGATCTGTCACCGCGACAGCCCTTTGTCAGGTACGTTGCAAGCCAATGCCAAGGACCTGGAGCGTACCGCGCAAACTGCGCTGAAAGCACTCAAGGCACTGGGCTACCAGGGCACCAGCATGGACTTTGCCGTGCGAGGCGTGTGTGCGGATTGCGCGACTGGGGTAGTTGCTTGATCAGTTGCCGCCAGCTCACCTACCGTTTTGTCACTGGGCCGAAGTTAGCGTTTGCTGACCTGGAGGTAAAGCAGGGCGCGACTTTGCTGCTGACAGGCGCATCCGGTTCGGGCAAGTCCACTTGGCTCGCACTGGCGGCTGGGTTGCTGCCTGCAAGCAGTGGCCATATGACTGTTGCAGGGCAAGCGTTAGATCAATTGAGCAAAATGGACAGCGACGTATGGCGTGCCCGAACGATTGGCTTTTTGCCGCAAAAACTGCATTTGAGTACTGCATTGACCATCCATGACAATCTTGAACTGGCGCAGTGGGCGGCAGGGCAATCAACCGACAACAAACGCATTGCTCAGGCGCTGACTGCATTGGGTGTGCAGGATTTGTCAAAGCGCAAACCGTCACAGCTGTCGGGTGGGCAGGCGCAGCGTGTGGCGCTGGCGCGGGCTGTGCTGCTGCAGCCTGAAGTGATTTTGGCCGACGAGCCGACGGCCAGTCTGGACGATGAATCCTGCCACGCGGCTGTGAGTTTGCTGAGCGATACGGCGCAGCGTTTGAAGGCCACTCTGGTCATTGCCACCCATGATTTGCGCGTCAAAAAGCATCTGGAAGCCATTTCCAGGCCATTTCTAGGCATTAAATTGGCCCTTGTCCCTGTAAATATGGGCGTAAGCAGCTATAAAAATAATAGTGACGTCGTGGGTAATCCGCCAGCATGAAAACTATCCTGCTGTCCTGGCGCTATCTGTGGTCAAGGCCACTGGCTGCCAGCCTTAACCTGCTGCTGCTCACGCTGGGGCTCGCGTCCATCACCTTTGTATTGCTGGTCAGCCAGCAAATCACCCGCGCGTTTGAACGCGACCTGGCGGGCATTGATGTGGTGGTGGGTGCCAAAGGCAGCCCGATGCAGCTGATTTTGTCGGGCGTGTTTCACATTGATGCGCCAACTGGCAATGTGCCGCTGGCGGCTGTCAAGGAGCTGGAGGCCAATCCGCAAGTTGCCAGGCTAATCCCCATCAGTCTGGGCGACAACTTTCGCAGTTTTCGCATCGTGGGCACGTCGTTTGACTACCCCAAACTTTACGGCGCAACGCTTGCTGACGGCACACTGTGGACGCAACCCATGCAGGCGGTGATAGGCAGTCAGGTAGCGCGACAAACCGGGTTGAAAGTGGGTGACAGTTTTGCCGGCGCTCATGGCCTGGGCGCGGGCGGCGAGTCGCATGGCCGGCTGATGTACCGCGTGTCAGGCGTGCTGGCAGCCAGCGGCTCGGTACTTGACAGGCTGATACTGACCTCTACCGAATCGGTGTGGATGGTGCATGAGAAAGACACAGCTCTGGACGCTGAAGACCTGAAAATTCTCAAGGAAGAACGGGAGTTGACGCTGGCGCTGATCCAGTACAAATCGCCGCTGGCAGCCGTCACGTTTCCACGCTTTGTCAATAGCACCACCGAGATGCAAGCTGCAGCGCCAGCGCTTGAAATCACCCGTTTGCTCAGCATGATTGGTGTGGGTACAGATGTGCTTAAAGCCCTGGCTGGCGTGCTGTTGCTGACGGCCGGTTTGAGCGTTTTTATTGCCTTGTGGAGCGCCGTGCGCGAGCGCCGCGCTGACCTGGCTTTGCTGCGCATGCTAGGCGCGCCACCGCGCAAAATTGCTGGCCTGCTGCTCTGCGAAGCGCTGTGGCTGGCGCTGCTGGCCTGCGTGCTGGGCGTGCTGGCGGGGCAGGGCCTGATGGCCGCTGCGGCCTTGGCGCTGCAGGCTGAAAAATCGATTGCGATCAGCGCCTTTGTCTGGCCGATTGAATTGATGGTCGTCCCTGTTCTTGCTTTGGGCGTCGTGCTGGCTGCCAGCGCCTTGCCTGCCTGGGAGGCGTACCGCGTCAGTGTCTTTGAACTTCTTCAATCCCGTTAAATCACAGAAATCATCATGAAAAAATGCCTGGCTATGGTCACCCTTTTTGCTGCTGCATTCTCAGTCAATGCTGCTCCGCATTCTGACAAAGAACTCAAGGAAGACATCACACGCTACCGCGCGATGGCAGCTGCCCATGAAGGCGCTGCCAAATGCCTGGAGTCTGGCAAAAAGCCGGAAACATGTGAGAAAGAATTGCAAGCGGCTTGTAAAGGCCTGGCGGTTGGTAAATACTGCGGTATGAAGCATTCGCATTAACCTGCAGGCAGCAACGGTTGAACTGTCGCAAAATCCCTCAAGTCAAGATTTTCTGGAGTAAAACATGAGACCTCGTTTTAAAAAATGGACCGCCGTGGCGGGCTTGACAATTTGTATCGGTGGGACTGCTCAAGCGCAAGCTTTATCATCGCCCTCAGGAGCGCCGCCAGTCAGTATCAGCTCAGGGTCAGGCGCAGGCATACATGGTGCAGGCAGCCCGTTTGCGCCGCTTGAGGCTCGAAATGATGTGATTCCGTGGCCAGTTCTGACCGACGTGAAAACCAAAACTGAAAAAAACCGCATCCTGCCCGTCTTCAACACCAGCCAGTCGTCACTCAATCAGAAAACCCAGCGCATTCAGGGCTTCATGATGCCACTGGAGCCAGGTACCAGCCAGCGGCACTTCTTGCTGTCGTCTGTGCCTCTGACCTGCTCGTTTTGTACGGCCGGCGGCCCTGAAAGCATGGTTGAAGTACGTACCAAAACACCGGTCAAATACGGCATGGAGCCGGTCGTGGTCGAGGGCAAGTTTTCGGTGCTCAATGACGACTCTTACGGCTTGTACTACCGCATGACGGACGCAACCAGCGTCAAGTAAGCCTTATTTAACTGTTTTGCGCATGTTGGTATTGCCTCGCCTCACGACCCTGCTTGCCTTGCTGCTGGCGGCTGTGCTGCTAATGACGCAAACGCTGGGTGTGGTGCACACCATCACACATGACTCATCAGGGTCATCCTTGCATTTGCAGGATGATGGTCACGATCATGCCGAAGCTGAGGCGCCAGTTGTAAATCAATTTTTAGCCTCACTTTTTTCATTGCATCAGGACGTGTCTGATTGCCGTCTTTATGACCAGGCCAGTCATGATGGCGGGCTGGTCATGGCGATCCAATCGACGTTGCCAAGGGCGCCGCCGCCTTTGACGGTATCCAGATTTCAGGGCGAAGTACTTGCCCGTTGGGCTGCGCTGTTTGATGCGCGGGGCCCGCCATCGACCGTCTGAATCTTTCCCCCTTGTTGTTGCGTTCAGTCCGTCGCGGCTCGTGCGTAGCTCTTCGCATCCATTGCGTTTTCAGATTCATTCGGATTTCACCATGCAAACATTATTTTCAAACAATGCCGTCCGGCTGGCGGTGCTGTCAGCCTGCGCGCTATACGCACAAGCCGCCGCAGCCCAAACGCCGCAGCTTAAAGAAGTGACCATCACCGGCAACCCCCTGGGCGCTTCAGATTTAATAGCGCCTAGCGCCCAGTATTCCGGCGATAGCTTGTTGTTACGTTCTAAAACCACATTGGGGGAAACGCTGGATGGCACGCCTGGCGTTAGCAGCACCTACTTTGGTCCAAACGCCAGCCGCCCAATCATTCGCGGACAAGACGGTGACCGCATCCGTATTTTGAACAATGGCGGCAGCTTGCTGGATGCGTCGTCTCTCAGCTATGACCACTCTGTAACGGCAGACCCCATCAGCATTGAGCGCATTGAGGTGTTGCGCGGGCCAGGTGCGCTGCAATACGGCGGCAGTGCGGTGGGCGGCGTGGTCAATGTGATTGACAACCGCATCCCGCGTGAAGCGCTGTTTGATGAAAAAGGCGGCGTGGGCGGCAAAGTTGACCTGGGTTTGGCCACAGGCAACAAAGAAAAAAGCGCGGGTGTGTTGCTGGAGGCAGGAACCAACCGATATGCCATCCATGTTGATGTCTTGAATCGGGACACGAAAGATGTCAATGTGCCAATCGATATTGTTTGCAACCGGACTGCGGGCACCTTTATAGCCAGGAGCATTTGCAATTCAGCCAGCAAGGTCAGCAGCACGGCGTTGGGCGGCTCCATCTTTTTTGACCAGGGCTATCTGGGCGCATCCGTCAGCGGTTACCGCAGTAACTACGGCACGGTGGCCGAGCCTGATGTCAACATCGGCATGAAGTCTGACCGGTTCGCGCTGGAAGGCGAAATTAAAAACCTGGGGAGCCTGGTTCAAAGCGTCAAGGCTCAATACGGCAAGACCGACTACACGCACACCGAATTTACCAACACCGTGGCGGGAACGGTGTTTAAAAGCCGGGGCAGTGACATGCGGGTAGAGGCCCGGCACGCTAAGTTTGGCAACCTGGAAGGCCTGGTTGGTGTGCAAATGGAAGACAGCCAATTTTCAGCCGATGGCGACGAGGCTTTTGCGCCTTACAGCCGCACGCGTCAAAGCGCCTTGTTTGCTTTTGAAGAATACAAAACGCGTTGGGGCAAGTTGACGTTTGGCGGGCGACTGGAATCCATCAAGGTTGAGTCCCTTGGCAACCCCAATCCGGCACTGGCTAAATTTGTGCCGGGTCAACGCGACTTCAAACCTGCAAGTTACGCCATTGGCAGCTTGTGGAACATCACGCCGCTGTGGCAATTGACTGGCAATGTGGCTTACACCGAGCGCGCGCCCAAAGACTATGAGCTGTTTGCCAATGGTCCACACGTAGCCACCCGCGCTTACGAGGTCGGCAGCAGCACGTTTGCCAAAGAACAAGCCACGCAGTTGGACGTTGGCGTGGCGTGGAAGTCAGCCTTTGATTCATTTGCTTTGAATGCCTATTCAAGCAACTTTAAGAACTACATCGGCCTGGTGCAATCATCTAACGTGACACGCAACCAGTCTGACGGTGAAGTGAACCCGCTTAATGACCCGAGCAACACGGGGTTTTCAAAGGCCACTGGGGCAGTTTTCAGCCCGCTTAACGAATTTCGCTACCAGCAAATACGCGCGCGTTTTACTGGCTTTGAAGCCAGCGGAAATATCCGCTTGATAGACAGCGCATCGACAGTTGACCTGGCCTTGCGCGCCGACATGGTGAAGGCGACCAACTTGAACACCGGACAGCCGCTTTCACGTATCCCGCCGATGCGCTTGGGAGCAACACTCAAATACGCCAGTGGGCCGTTTGGTGCGAACTTCGGGCTGGACTATTCAGCCGCGCAAAAGTCTGTACCAGCAGGTGACAGGGCAGCCGCTGCGAGCACCCGCTTTAACGCTGGCGCTTTTTACCGCATTAAAGCCGGTCCGGTCAACACTCTGCTGTATGCACGGCTGGACAATATCACCAACAGCCTGGCGTACAGCCCAACGTCCATTTTGACGTCAACTGCCTTCCCAAATGCGCCGCCGCTACCGGGTAGAAATTTGAAAGTTGGTCTGCAAGCCAGTTTTTAAACGGCGCCGTCACGGCGTTACTGCGATACCTTTCTCGCTTCTTCGATTTGATACTCGAAGTAACGTTGAAAGCTGAACGCAATGCTGGACATCAGCGCTGTAGCGCCCATCAGCACTGAAAACACCACCGCACCAATCACGAGCCAGTTTGTTTCGCCAGCCAGCGCATCAGGCTGCTGGGGATTGTGTGTGGCGTTCCATTTTTCAGGCGACGACAAGCCGTAGTAAATCGCTGTGATGGCAGTGGCGGCCAGCGTAAAACCCAAAAGGGGCACAAGTAGCCAGGCCAATTGATCGTCTTGCCCGAGGCTGCGCACGCGGTACACGCCATACCAGCCAATGGCAGCCAGTAATGGATGTAACCAGGCCAGCGTGTCACGCAAGCCGAATAAATAAAAACGGTGCAGGCCGAACTGCCCGAAGATAAACGCCAACCAGGTCGCGAGTGTTTTGTTTTTGAGTGCCATCGTTTAATTATCAGCTGGGCATATCGCTGGGCACTTGGGTATCACCTAATCCCAGCGTTTTTTGCATGATGACGATGTCACGCCAGGCGCCAAACTTCCAGCCGCAGGCGTCAATTTTGCCGACCTGCTCAAAGCCAAGCGCCAAATGCACACCGACGGAGCCTGTATTGGCTGAGTCACCCACGATCGCCATCATTTTGCGAATACCCACCGCCTCACAGCGCGCCATCAGCTCGGTCAGCAGGGCACGGCCCAAGCCCTTTCCCTGCTGGTCAGGTGCCAGGTAAATTGAATCTTCAACCGAGTAGCGATAAGCCGGCCGGGGCTTGAACCAGTTACCGTAAGCAAAGCCGACAACTTT
>JAYVEE010000363.1:0-2755 GCA_043749005.1 Polaromonas sp.
TTGGGATAAAGCACAGGCTTGGCCGATGGGTTGTTGGACCCGGTGGCAGCACAGCCCGCTAAAACTGCAAAAATTGCAACAGGAATCACGGACAAAACTTTGATTGAAAGTATTTGCTTCATGTCTTGAGTGTGCACTGAGTCGCCTTGTGTGTTTGCTGTAGTTTGGGTTGAAGAAGGTAAAATAATGAGTTATTTGCAGTACCTGAATATTTCCCAGGAATTTTTATGATCCAGCCCACCGACCACGCCGCCACAACCGTTGTCCCCGCCCCACAAGAGGTTGATGTAGTAGAGTCAATCGCCCATGCCGCGCCCATTATTCTGCCTGTCGTTGGTGGTGTGTTGATGTTTCTGCTGGCCTTCATAGCGGTGTTCATGGCCTAGGCAGATCGTCGCGCTCATAAAAAGCCCGCTGCAGCGGGCTTTTTAGTTTCTTTTGATTACTGAATGACATTTTTCTGAATTTCTAAAAACGATTAAATTGGTTCGGACTTGTGACTTTTTGTATACTTTGATATAGAAAGTGTTGGCAGTTTCAACGCAGTAATCAAATAAGCGGGAGGGCAAGAAATGCTCAAAGTTCATCAGGTCGCTGTAACACCATTGTTTCTAATCGCCATGGTAGCTAACGCTGCGCCAGCCGATGATGTTCAAAACCTGTTGAAGCTGGGCAAGGATCGCGAAGCCTATGAGATGGGCAAATCAACGCCAGATGCACTGGGCACGCCACTTTTTGATTTTTACTTTGGCATTGCAGCCTTAAATGCGGGAGTTCCTGGCGAAGGTGTTCTTGCACTTGAGCGCTACCTGTTGCAGTTCCCAGAGAACCGATCCGCGCAGCTCCAGCTGGCGCGTGGCTATTACATACTTGGCGAAGATGAACGTGCGCGCCAGGAATTTTCAAATCTCCTGACTGACGCGAGCGGCGCTGAATTGGACAATATCAACCAGTTTTTGGATGCCATTCGGTCAAGGGAGTCACGCTACAAGCCAACCTCGACAGCTTTTGTCGAGGTGGGTGCCGGCTTTGACAGCAATATCAACAGCGGCACAACTGCAGGCCAGGTCGCAGGGCTGCCAGCTGGCGTTGTGATACTTCCCGGCCAGGTGGGTGTACGTCAGTCAGATACTTTCGGCACATTAGCCGCGGGCCTGCAAGGGGTGTATCCCATCGCGCCGGGAGTCGCTTTGTACGGTGGCGGTCAATTTTCTGGTCGCTACAACGCCAAAGGCGATAGCGATATGTTTAATCAATATCAATTTGGGGTGCAAGGCGGTGTGTCGGTTTTGCAAGGGCGAAACCTGTTCAGGGCAGGTACTGATCTGTCGCAAGTTTCGGTTGGGGGGCAGCCTTATTTGAGGCTGGCAACGCTGGTGGGCGAATGGCAGTACCAAAACGACCAGTTCAACCGCTTTGGCTTGGCCTTGCAGCTGACCGACCAGTCTTACAAAAACATCGATGTTTTTCTGGATACCGCGAAGACCGTCAAAATAGCCTCTGGCGCTGACGCTCGTGATAGTTTGTTGACCAATTTGACGGGCTCCTGGAACCGCTCGCTTGCCCACCCCTGGAGCCCTGAATTTGTAGTTGCGTTGAACGTGGGCGATGATAAAAATAAAAAAAGCAGACCAGACCTGTCTCGTTCAATTTGGGGTGCAAGGACATCAATGACCATGCGGCCGATCCCAAAATGGACATTTGGCGCTGGCCTGAGTTATCAAAACAGCGTTTACCAACGTGAATTTGCCCCAGGGTTGCAAACACGTAAAGACGATTACCTGGCACTGGACTTGTCTGCGAGCTATGCCATTGACCGTAATTGGCAGCTGCGCGGTGATTATCAGCGGGCTGACCAAAAATCCAGCATTGGATTTTTCGCTTTTAACCGCGACCAGCTGTCTGTCAAGCTGCGCTACGACTTTAAATAGCCCGATCAACCACATCAGGAAATCGTCATGAAACTAACGAATATTGCCAGTGCTGTTTTGGTGCTGAGTGCTGCGACCACTGTGTCTGCGCAGACTGCGCCAGCCGCAGGTAAAGTCCTGATCGTTGCAGGATCAGCTACGGTTGAAAGGGCTGGCAGGCAAACGGCATTGATTGCGGGCTCGTCTGTTGAAAGCGGCGACATCCTGTCAGTGGGCGATAAAAGTACCCTCCAGGTACGTTTTACCGACGAGTCGGTGGTTGCTCTGCGCGCTAACAGCCAATTTAAAATTGAGAACTATAAGTTTGATAAAAACGCTGAGACGGACCGCTCGTTAATGGGTTTGCTCAAAGGCGGGATGAGAACCATCACTGGTTTGATTGGCAAGGCAAACAACAAGAACTACTTGGTGCAAACTGCGACTTCCACGATCGGCATACGTGGAACCCATTTCGCAGTGGTGTCCTGCAACAACGACTGTAGCCGTGCAGATGGCACTGCTGAATCCAACGGAACTTATGGCAGCGTCACAGATGGGCGTATCAGCGTGTCCAACACGACTGGTACAACGGAGTTTGGTCAGCAAGACTCATTCTTTGTATCGACACCTGACACGCCGCCGGTGCGTTTGTTGGTACCACCCGCAATACTTGCAGATCGCGGCGCAGCAAGCAAGGGACGCGCAGCTGCCAGCACAAATGACCAAGGCGACAGCAGTGGCCTTCGCAGATCTGGCACGGGTGAGTCAACATCACCCCAGCTGGTTGTGCAGCGTTCGCCCAATATCGAGCTGAACGCTGGATTGACAAACACTTCGCCATTAAG
>JAYVEE010000364.1:0-2752 GCA_043749005.1 Polaromonas sp.
TGCCTGAATACCAATTGCAATGCTGGATTTGAGCCAGCTGCAGCAAAAGTGGTGCCGCGCCTGCAAAGCCTTGCAATGGCTTTAATGGTGTAAAGCGAGTCAATCCAGGGGCTGGCTACGTTGTCCATAAACACCGAATCGGCTTGAAAGCTGAGTTGCTTGAGCAGGGTTTGCACATGCCCCAGACACAGCGTCAGCAGCACCTGCCCACCTTCAAACACCAGCCGGTGAAAGCCTGGCAGCAAGCCCCAGAGTTGCGCGTCAAGCTGCTCGGCCAGCGGCTTTAACGCAGCGCCCGTCTCGGTGTTCTGGTAGCTGTCGCCACAAACGGCAACAAAGTGCAGCATGTGAGGATGCCCTGGATCTGCAAGCCAGGCCAGCCAGGCACGTAGGAAATTCTGGCTGTTGTCAACGCCAACTTCGAGGTGCGTGGCTGCACTCAAGCTGCCGGCGGCGTGTAGCCCTGCACTACATCTGCGCCGCTGCCAAAAAAGTGGTTTTCCATTTGTCGTGCCAGGTATTGGCGAGCTCGTTGGTCGGCCAGGTTCAGACGGTTTTCATTGACCAGCATGGTTTGCTGCTTCATCCACTCAGCCCAGGCCTGCTTGCTGACTTCTTCCCAAAGGCGCTTGCCCAAAGGGCCAGGGTAGGGCGGAAACTCCAGGCCTTCCGCCTCAATACCGAGCTTGATGCATTTTACAAGGCGTGCCATATATCTTTGCTTTCGTGTCTTGATGATTAAAAATTAAAAGGACTTTAGCAATATTTTCATGGGTGTCTGATGATGATATTCAAATGGATACCAAAATGCCGAAAAGCATGAAACCCGCTTTCAGCGGTAAAATCGCAACTCGTTGGACGCTAAATGACCAGGTTGTACAGGCGCAAAGCAGTACAAACGGCCAGCTTACATCCGGTACTGGTTATACGCCAGCTCCCATCAACCCAACCCTGGAAAGACACACAACATGGCAAGAGCTGACGCCAAAACCGCTGTACTCGCTGACGGTTTGCGCTACAAATCCAAAGTTTCTGGCTCACCGTTTGCTGCCACGACGTCATTTGGCGCGGCAACAATGTCGTGCTTTATGTGTGGCAAGCACCGTGCCCGTTCGCTAATGGGCACGCGGAAAGTGTTGGGCAAATCACAAGCAGTGTGCGCACCGTCGTGCAAAGAATTGGACGCAATTTTGGTGGCACAGGCGGCAGGAAACAAGGTTTGAAAAAAACCTACGTTTTAAATATCGAAGGTAAAAATCCGAGTCGCCTGCTGGATGCCAGTAAGCACGACATTCGCAAGTACGTCAAACGTGAACGAGCCAAACCCTTGCCGGAAGGCGTAGATTTTTTGGACTTTGACTGCAAAGTCGGTGCCAGCGCGGTCGCAGCTGCGCCTGTGCATTTTGCCGAAATCATGGGTGCGGTCGATGCGCTGGTCAAAGACGGCGCGGACCAGTTTTACGTTGAAATCACCAGCAAGCCCGGTCATCGTGCGGCGCGATCCACAAAAGCAACCAGCATCGAAAGCGCCCCGGAAGCACTGTAAACGTCGAGACGCGTACTCATGAAGTCAGCGAATTCAGAGCAAACTGAACAACCGGACAGGATTTTTTTCAGGATTTGATGTCAAAAAACCATAAGTTTCTTGATTTCACCCCCAAATTGTTGATAAATAGGTTTTTTAAAACCCCATTGACATGCGGAAAGGTGAATAATGAGGGTGTGCAGTAATTTACTAGCACAAGTTGGTGATCGGTCAGTTTCGCGCGCTACGGCGGTACTTTTAGTTTGTTGTGCTTTCGGGACCCCATCGCTTTTTGTTTTATGTGTTTTTGAGGAGTCCTTCATGGGCAACAAACTTTATGTCGGCAATTTGCCGTACACCGTACGCGACGAAGACTTGCAACAGTCTTTTGGCGAATTTGGATCCATCACCAGCGCTAAAGTCATGATGGAGCGCGATACCGGCCGTTCCAAAGGCTTTGGTTTTGTCGAGATGGGCAGCGATGCCGAAGCGCAAGCTGCAATCGCCGGCATGAATGGCCAGTCACTCGGTGGACGTGCAATCACCGTGAACGAAGCCCGTCCGATGGAAGCCCGTCCTCCACGTACCGGAGGCTTCGGCGGCGGTGGCGGCGGTGGTGGTTACGGCGGCGGCGGCGGCGGCGGCGGTGACCGTTCAGGTGGCGGCGGCTACGGCGGCGGCGGTGGTCGTTCCGGCGGCGGCGGTGGCGGCTACGGTGGTGGTGGCGGCGGCGGTGGACGCGGCGGCTACTAAGCCCTTGTAACCCCAAGCTTCAGCTCCGCGCTGAAGATGCTTTAAAAGGCTTCAGGACTTCGGTTTTGAAGCCTTTTTGCTTTGGTGATGTCGTGCAAAGCTAATTTCTCTGAATCGAACTGCTCGCGTATCATTAATTGATCAATACAACAAGAGGACGCGATATGGATCTCACGAAAGTTACGAGTGCTGAATGGGTAATCGTCTTCGCCACCCTACTCGGACCAATTTTGGTAGTGCAGGCGCAAAAACTCTTGAGGGGGTGAAGAGAATATCGAGCTGCGTAACTTTGGGTTTTTCGTAGCCTGATGACAACTCGTATGCAGCGATTGTCCGTTGACAATGTTCGTGCCTTGAACATGATAGACACCTGTTCCTACGGTCAACGCCTTGTGATGTGGCATTGGCAAACAGAAGCAGAAAAGAAAGTTGCTACGGCGTGGAAAATTTATCTTGATAACTTAGCTACCGATG
>JAYVEE010000365.1:0-2752 GCA_043749005.1 Polaromonas sp.
GTGTTAACCACGCCAGCTTGCAGTCTTCCCCTACTAGGTATGACGGCACCTCCGGCAGGGCTGTTTGATGTCCCATTGTCATAGAGTGCGTAAAACGAATTTTGAAGTGTCGAAGTTTTGTCGGCAACTTCAAGATATTTGCCCGTGCCAAATCCAACATAGTAAGTATTTACGCCCCCAACCGTTGAGCCTGACAATACTATCGGTGGCATAGAGATGGGTTGAACTGTACCGGCGCCAGTTTTTGCGATATACATGGGGTAGGCTGAAACTGCTGGTGCAACACCCGTTTTGTAATAAGACAGCAGGTCAAATGTCCATTCAGATGCCCCCCGCTGAGTGAAGTCAAGCTTCCAAACCTTGCCGTGCAGGTCACCCATGTAAATTTGAGCGAGTTCGCCTGCAGAGCCGTTCAATGCCGCAAAATTTAGCAGGCCGGTTGCATTTGTTGTACTCAATAATGTATCAACGGGTACGGTTAACTTGTAGTAATTCGGCGTCGAGCCCGTTGAAGTCCACGCTGTACCGGCTGGCTTGTCCAGCGCAAGAAGGAACAGAGCCGGATTGCCCGTAGCACTGAAAGTACCCGCAGCGTCAGGAAACGGCACATAGTTGTTAACACCACCGGCGACGACTGCAAACCAGCGATACGTAGCAGGTGTTGCAGCTGGTGCACTGGTTCGTAACTTCAAAATCTGCGGCCGACCCACCACAAAACCCATGTCTGCATCGTCTTGTTTGGTAAATTCCCACATGACATTGGAAGCTGAAAACGCGGACGGATTTGTGACGTCAAGTGCAAATACGCCAGGGCCGCCAGCCCCAGTGCCAGAAACCAAAACGGTTTTCCAGTCAGCAGCAGTACCAGCTGACCCAACTTGCGCTTCACCAACCGCAGGCGTTGCGTCAACATAGGCTTGGTGATTGCTGTTGTAGCTGGCGGTGGTCAGCGCTGACAATTTTGGTCCCATCCAGCTGGGGATATAACCAAAAAGCTCATCGCCTGTAGTTGCATTAAACGCGTGAAGCATGCCATCGTTTGCGCCCGCAAATATGGCGGGTGTTCGAGATTGGTTGGTATTGAAAAAGCCTGTGTAAGCAGCGCTATTGGGCGTGATACTTGTAGAAGGCGTGCCTGAATAAACAATACCAGAATTAACAATGTCACCCAGTAATTTGTTGCGTACCCTAAAAGGTGCGCCCTCTTTTGACTTGTCACCGCGCAAATAATTAAGCCGGTCTTGGCCTAAAGTATCAGGCGTTGAAGTTGGCGTCACTTTTGACAAGTTTTGCTGCATACCGACACTTATCGCACCCCATGTGAATGCAGTTGCTGCCGGACTTGCGGTAGTTCCTGTACTGCCAATGACGATGGTGCGAGACACCGAAGGTATGGTCGACAGCCTGGTTGCGGCGCTCCAGCGTGGTGTTTGATCCACAGTTACAGTGCTGGTGCCCGTCAAGTTGACAGGAATTGAAAGCACATCTCCGCTCCAGTCAGACGTATCAAAAGCACCTTGGTAAATCGTACTGCCAACAGAGGTAATATTTTTGTTAGCAACTGCGCTTTTGGCGATACTTCGCGCAGAAGTGGCGGCCCGACTAAAAATGGCATCAAAAGCATTTAAGGTTGCGCGCGCACTGCTTGAAAGGTAAAACGTGCTTGCTTCGCCGGGATTGGCATTGTCTTGCCAAACATTGTTATCAACTGTTCCGTCCTGCTTTCTGAAAGGGTCGCCATAAGTGTTGTAACTGGCCTGTTGCGGATTGGCTGGATCGGTTTCAAAACCGCCGTATTTTGATGCCCTGAAATACTGGTTTTGGGTTTGGCGGTACACCGTATTATTTGAACTGCTATTTTCATTCACATCGAAAAAGAAGGATTTGATACGCATCCCAGGTCTTTGCAGTAAGGGCTGTGATGTCCATCCGGTGCTGCGTATGTCTTGTGTGTGCGCCCAGTAAGCCTGACTTGCGACCACACTGTTACCAGTAACGCTGGTGACACCCGATGTGTTGGCCGTATTGGGATTGCTCGTTGTACGTGAAACCCCCTGCCCGTCAACATAGGAAGTGTTGGTACCCGCTTCAAAGGCATTGACCGTGCTGTTCCAGTTGCTGAAATTGGGCAAGTTGTTTGTAGTGTCTGCAGTGCGGGTGAACAAGCGGTTGCTGTCCCAGGTATTCGCGTCTCCCACCACCACAATATTTGTTTTAAGACATGAATAGTTCTGACTACTCAAGCGTCCATTTCCGTACGGATCTGTCCAGGTGGTAAAAACGGGAAAGCCATCGTACATGGGATTGGTCAGGCCGCTCACCGCCTCAGCTGTGGGGCCTAAGCCCTGCAAGTAACGCAGTGCTTCCCCATAGAGCTCTCCCATAGGATCGTAAATTTTGTAACGGCCTGGTACAGGGCCGGTGCGTCCAAACTTGTTGAGGTAATTAATCACACCACTGATTGGGGTAACCTGGGTGTTATCGCCATCAGGATTGGCTTTAAAGACGCCTGTGTTGCCATCCCATTCTGCGTTTGCGTTGCCGCTGTTCGGCGTATTGTCAGCGCCGTTGATGTCAAATGTCCTGGCGCCCACATACTTCATGGGTGCGCGCAAAACACCGCCATAGCGGCCACCGTTGTTGCTGTTTGTTTGATCCATCAGGTAGCCGAAAGCCGCCAATCGCAGTTGGTCGCTGTATTTTTGAATGCTCCCGGTAGGCTTGTAAAACCCGTTGGGTTGCTGGGTACAGA
>JAYVEE010000366.1:0-2750 GCA_043749005.1 Polaromonas sp.
GGAAAGTAGTGTCAACAATGTCAACGGTAAATTCCAATAGCCAGTTAACACTTGATTTTCAGCCCGGTTTAACCGAGTTGCGCACAAGCTGCCTTGACTGCGTAGACGCTCAAATCAAGTCATCAGGCAAGCCGCTTAAAACCGTCGCTGCGGATATGGACATGAGCAGCTCAGAGCTTTCCCGCAAGCTATCTGCTAACAAAGACGACCCGCGACATTTCACACTGGCTGACTTTGAAAAGTACCTGTCCAGCACAGGCGACACGACACCGATTCTCTACTTAGCGCAAAAGTATTGCGTATCAAACATTGTCAAGCGTGACCAAGCCTTGAGCGCACTGGCAAACATGGCACCTCAATTACAAGCACTTTTAAAAGCCGCAGGAGTATCAGCATGAGCATTAACAAAGCACATCAAGCGAACGACTTGAAAAATTACAAGGCATACAAGGCCGCAAAGCCTGACAACCTCGCACCAGCACCAACCTACGGTAACGCCACCACCACGGGGTTGTATCGCGGCTCTGTGATGGCATCCCCACGGGCAGACGCTAACGACCATCAAGCATACGTAAGTCGCGATTCTGGTGCGCAGATTGTGAGGTGTGTATGAACTGCAAACCGGGTGATTTGGCTATTGTTGTATCTGCTTTCAATCCTGTAAATTTAGGACGCATTCTCCACATCAGCAGTTTTGCTGGCGAGGTGAGTGGCTGGGGCGGGACAGATCGCTGGCATTTTGACGGTGCGGCCCCTTTAATTGGGGTTAAAGGTAGTTGCTCATACACCGTGAAAGATAGCTGTATTCGCCCAATACGCGACAACCCTGACCAAGACGAAACCCTTACTTGGCTTGATGTGCCATCAACCGACAAGGTGACAGCATGAACCAGCTTTGCATGACATTTGTTGAAACACGTTATCGGTCAACCGATTGCGATACAAGCCGCGAAGCCGCAAAAGCCGCTACAAGCCACAAAGCAAGCGCAGAGCGCCTAGATATCGTCGCAGCGGTTAAAGCCTCCTTCCTAGGGCTTACAGGCCGTCAAGTAAGCATGGTGACAGGCATTGATTACCACACAGTACAGCGGCGCATAAGTGAGGCGGGGCTGACAAAGACAAATCTGGTGCGTGATGGTGGCCGCGTTTGGGTGGTGGCTTAAATGGCGCGCCTCATTACAAAGAATTGGGCTGAATTTCAGCACTACAAAGACCGTAACCCACCGTGGATAAAGCTACACAAAGAATTGCTGGATGACCGCCATTATCAGAGCTTGCCACTTGCTAGCAGGGCGCTAGCGCCTATGTTGTGGTTGCTAGCTAGTGAGACAAAAGACGGTTCATTCGATGCAGACCCCGAGGAACTAGCCTTTCGGTTGCGTACAAACGTCAAAGATATAACCAATGGTCTTAAGCCGTTGATTGATAAGGGGTTTTTCATTGTGGTGCAAGACGCTAGCAGTGTGCTAGCAGACTGCGTGCAGGTTGCTGTACCAGAGACAGAGGGAGAGGCAGAGACAGAGAAAGAGAAAGAGGGAGAGGCAAAACGCGCTTCGCGCATCCCCCCCAATTTTTGGCCAACACCCGAACCTGAAGCCGAGGCGGGGATTGATTACCAAAAAGAACTTTTCAACTTCCGTGATTACTGGACAGCAAAAAGCGGAGCGAATGCGACAAAACTCGATTGGCAAGCAACTTGGCGGCAATGGGTGCGTAAAGCCGATAGGCCGGGTGTAAGCCGCTTTGCCAAGCCTGCCCCGAATGCCACCGTCCCAAGCCGCCAGGAGCGTGACCCGGAATTGGTCAAGCGGGAGCAAGACGAAAGACTGCGATCAGCGCCAAGCCTCGAAACACTTGCGGCAATTGCAAAAATTAAACAAGGGATTCCAGCATGAAAATTAAATCTTATTCAGTGACCGGCCCAATTCATGGCCTTGTAAAGCAACACGCGGTATGGGCGGAGGAGGGTAGTGTCATAGCTCCTTTAATTTATTTGCAGCGGCCAAAGTGGATTTCAAACGATGAGCAATGGGAAAAAATAGTTGGCTCTATCAGCTTGGATTTGCCTGTTGGTTTTGAAGTGAGTGGCTTATGACCCGCGAACACGCAGCAGTACAGTTACTAAAGCATGGCCCGCTTGATTTGCTTGAGTTTCAGCAGATCACTGGATGGGATTACGGAACGTGCCAAAAAGCACTTGCCAGGGTCAGGGCTAAGGGCAAAGTCAAACTTATGCAACACGGTTGCGCAACACGCAGGTCAATTTATGCCGCAATCTGATGACCTGCAAAGCATGCACGGCACGGCAAATGACGCGCTGGTGCGGCTCTTATCAGAGCGGGTGCGTGGATTGCGCAGCGGCATTAGTGATCTCAGCACGACCGCTGAAAAATCAGCAGGAAACGCACCTGTACCAACAAACGCGCCGGGGCAAGTTAACGCGCCAGCAGATTCTGGATGCGATCAAGGGCCAATAGCATGATCTACACAGTTCCAAAGCAAAAGAAGTGCAAGGTATGCCGTGCTGAATTTACACCGCATCCTGCATTGGCTCAGGTGTGCAGCTTTAATTGCGCTCTCACACTAGGCCCGTCATCACGCGCAAAGGCTTTAAAGCGTGCGTTGATAAAGGACAAGCGCGAGACAAAGGCCAAGCTGGACGACATGCGCAGCAAGCCGCAATTGGTGGCATTGGCGCAAAAAGCATTCAACAGCTTTATACGCGCCCGTGATGCTGATAAACCGTGCAT
>JAYVEE010000367.1:0-2744 GCA_043749005.1 Polaromonas sp.
AGTACTTCTCGATACGTTTTACCAAACAAGATGGTGTGGTGCGGCACCTCTGGATATTGTCTGTTGGTGCTGAAATACCAGACAAACAAACCCATCGAATATTGCTTGCGTTTGGTAATGTCTGCCTTGCGGTAGGCCAACGGTAGCAGTTGGCCCAGTACATAGCCTGGGTCTGCATTGCACACCACCGTATTGGCTTGCAACTGTCTACCGTCCTTCAAAGTCAGGCCGGTGGCCAGACCCTTTTCGACACCAATGGCTGCTACATCAGCGTTCCACACAAACGTCACGCCATGGCGCGCACCCAGCGCTACCAGCGCGTCAACCAGGCGCGCCATGCCACCGCGGACAAACCATACCCCCCATTTGCGCTCCAGATAATGGATTAGACTGTAAATACTCGTTGTGTCAAACGGATTGCCGCCCACCAGCAGAGGCTGAATACTGAAGGCGCGGCGAATGCGGTCGTCTTTGAAGAACTTTGCAGTCACGTCAAAGACCGAGCGATCAGCCCGCAAGCGCATCATGGCGGGTAAGGCTTTGAGCATAGAGCCCCAGCCTAAAAACGCCTGCGTGCCGAGCTCTTCGTAGCCTTTTTCAAACAACTTTTCAGAATGCGCCAAATAAGCCGGGTAAGCCTTTGCATCTGCAGGGGAAAACCGTGCTATCTCGGTCTGAATTTGCTCGGTAGTTCCGCCGTAATTAAATTGCGTGCCGTCGGCAAAACGCATTTGGTACCACGGGGTCACGGGCAGCAGCTCCACATGGTCGGCTAGCCGCTCACCGAACAGACCAAACAGTTCTTCAAACAAAATGGGCGCAGTGAGCACGGTGGGGCCGGCGTCATAGCGAAACGGCTGGCCTGCGTGGCTGTGGACAAACTCCACAGCCCGGCCACCAGGGCCAGCCAGGCGGTCTACCACTGTCGTTTGTACACCGCGTGCAGCCAGACGCAGTGCAGTTGCGAGCCCGCCAAATCCAGCACCAATCACAATGGCGGTGTTGCTTGTCTGGGGGCTGCCCTTGTCGCGACCAACGTGTGCGAACGCGTCAGTATTCAATCCGTTAATCATCACCCCTCAATACCTCTACTGTTGCTCTTCCAGGAGCCTACGAAGGCGGCAAGCGTAATCAATCAACATTGCGCCCGCCCCAGAGGGCAAACGTCCAGCATATTCAATCGCTACATCGAGATGTTGCCGCCCCAACTTCTTTGCTTTGTCTGCAGAGTCATCCGCGCCGCCGACCGCCTTGTAGATTGACGTGATGTTGAACACACGGCAGGCTACATCAGCACCTGTATCGTTTTGTACATCATTCAAATCGTCAACGATTTGATAGCCAACAGAAAATGCTTCAACTGCATGCCTGGCGTCAGCCAAATGATGGTTCTGGCCGCAGGCTAAAAGAGTCAATTCGATCGGCAGGCAAAGTAACGCACCAGACTTTGCAATGGCGATTTGTTGATAACGTGAAACCGCCGATGCATGGTCACTCGAAATATCTGAGCCAGCCAGCAGATCAGCGCACTGACCATCAATAGCTGTGGCCGTACGTTCATGAACCAGCATAATCATCGCGGCCAGTGCCTGCGACCTTTCTATCTTGCAAAGCGCAGCATAAGCTGCCGATAGCAGCAAATCGCCGGTACAAATCGCAGTATTCACACCAAAATCTACCCACACTGCTTTTCGGCCGCGGCGCATGTCGTCGCGGTCATGAATATCATCATGTACCAGTGAAGCGTTGTGCAGTAGCTCTACGGTTGTTGCAATGGTGACGGCGTCAGCTTTGCTCACACCGAGCGCTAATCCGGCCTGCAGCGCCAACTTGGCGCGTACTCTTTGGCCGCCGACACGCAGGTGGTAAGCAGCAGCATCTGAGGCTGAGGTCGTTTGTCGGGAAACTCTTGCTGTGTTGGCACTTACAAATGCCATCATTTTGGTCTCAACCATATCCAGCAAGTACTCGATAGAGCCATGCTCTAACGTTTGCTGAGTTGTGGTCTGAAATTGCATATAAAAGCAAAGTTAATTGGCGAGCAAAATGGATCTCTGCCAAGTTAATAAGCTGGTTCACGAGCCCGGCGCTTTAGCCAGACGCGTGAAGGGAGTTAACGCGCCAATTATTTCTTGGCGTTCTCGGTTTCAGATACAGCGACTTGCCAAATAATCAGACCGAAGGCGATCTTGTTCAAGACGTCAGCCAGGTTGTAAATGATATTTAACATGTTGGCGCTCTTGGCAGGATCAGAACCCATCAAATAACCGGCGAAGTAACCAATCGGGTAAATTGCCCAACCGATGGTGACAATCCAGCGCATCGTATTGAATGCTGATTGGACTGAAGGGGGAGCGCTTTGGGCGTTGATTTTGCTGGCTTCACCCGCGAAAATCTCGTACAAAATATAAGCCCAGCCAGCCATTCCGATAGCGAAGGCAATCCATACGCTGAGGTAACCTGCCTCACCGACATAGCCGCCGACCAACATCACAACAGTGCCGACCATCAAGCGCCAAAAAATACCCGATGGCACCTTGGCAATGGCTGAAAGAATCAAGTAAAACTCGATCATCAGCAGGGGAACCGTGATTAGCCAGTCAATGTAACGAAACACTGTGGGCGTTGCGCCTGTGGTGACCCAGACTTCGCGCATGTAAAAGTAGTGCACAGCTGCAACCAATGTGACAAGGCCAGAAACCGTGAGTGATGTTTTCCACTTGGCCGACACCCTGTCGCGCTCC
>JAYVEE010000368.1:0-2723 GCA_043749005.1 Polaromonas sp.
TGCCACTGGGTCTGATGGCTGCCGGTGCTGGCATGCAATTGGGCCACTTGTCGCAAGCCAAAATACTGGCTGTTGCCGTACTTTCGATCCGGCATCTGATATTACCCATCGTGGCACTCGGGCTTTCAAAGCTGTTTAATTTATCTGTGCTCCAAACCACCATTTTGCTTGCTTTTTCTGCATTGCCAACAGCATCGAGCGCGTATGTGCTGGCAGCTCGCATGGGCTATAACGGTGGCTATGTGGCAGGGCTGGTGACAATGTCAACATTACTGGGCGTGCTGAGTTTGCCGTTTGCACTTGGCATGTTGCAGTAGGCTGCTGTCAGCCGAAACACCGGACGTCCAGCATTGCCCGCTTTTATTGAAGGATAAGAATTCAAGTGAATTTTATTAAAAATGTTGCATTAATCAGTGCACCAACCCGCGCATTAATCAGCATCCAGTTGGTTGCGTGTCTGAGCTTGGCGCAGGCAGCGCCTTACACCCCCACCAGTGATGCCATGGTTGTTGAAAGTCTGCCTGGCCGCGCCAGCGATCCGGCGATCAAGCGTGTGGACTCCCTGCGCAAGCAGCTGGCAGCACGTCCTGGTGATGCCGACTTGCGGGTTGAAATTGCCCGTCGTTACTTTGACATGGCGATGGCGCAGGGCGACCCGCGCTACGTCGGCTACGCATCGGCAGCAATAGCGCCACTGGCAAAGGCACCCGCTGCAAACCCAAACGCAAATGTCAATGCCAGCACCCAGGCCGACTACGCGCTGGTGCTGGGGCTGATACAGCAGTTCAGCCACGAGTTTGATCCCGCACTCGCCAGTCTGGCCAAAGCCAGCCAGCTTAACCCCCAGTCGCCCGAGCCTTTGCTGTGGCGCAGCGCCATTTTTATGGTGCTGGCGCGCTACCCTGAAGCTAATGCTGAATGTCAGCGCACGATGCCCTTGGCAGATCCGTTGGTGGGCGCGGGCTGCAGTGCTTACGTTGAGGCAACCACCGGGCAACTAGACGCGGCGTATGCAAAATTGCTTGCGGCGGTCGCTGCTGCGCCCCAAGCCCCGCCTGAGCTGCTACTTTGGCAAGCGACCCGGCTGGCAGAGATGGCCTGGCGTCTTGGGCGCATTGATGCAGCTGAAGGCCATTTCAAAAATGCCTTAAAGCAAGGCGTGACAGACCAGTTTTTGCTGGGAGCCTATGCTGATTTTTTACTGGCACGCCAGCGGCCAAGCGAGGTCATCAGTTTGCTGGCTGACTGGGAGCGCTCGGATATTTTGTTGCTGCGCCTGGCTCTTGCTGGCAAAACTATCGGCGACAAACGCAGCGCCGACTGGGCCACACAATTACGCGACCGCTTTGTAGCCGCGGCGCTGCGCGGTGACCGCCTGCACGAGCAGGAAGCCGCACGCTTTGAGCTGGACATCGAGGGCAATCCCGTCAAAGCTTTGACCTTGGCCAGCGCCAATTACAAAATTCAAAAGGAGCCGCGCGATGCTGAAATTTTGATGCGTGCTGCCTTGGCCGCCCAGCAGGCCCAAAGCGCGCAGGTTGCCCTGGACTGGCTGCGTACCAGCCGCTACCAGGACCCAGCGCTTCAAGCACTAGCCGGTCAGCTGGCTGCCTTGGGGACCAAGCGATGAAGCGCTGGCTATTGCTGATCACGCTGTTGCTGCCGTTGTTGTCGCAGCATTCCGCTTGGGCTCACAAACCCAGCGACAGCTACCTGACTCTGCGCGCTGCGGGTGGCAACAACATCGACATACGCTGGGACATTGCGTTACGCGACCTTGATTACGTCCTCAAGCTGGACCGTGACGACAATGGCGTCTTGACCTGGGGTGAGGTGCGCCAGCGTTCTGACGACATTACCCGTTTGGCCATACAACGGTTCACACTCACAGCTGGCGGTAATCCCTGCAAACTTGTCAATGCATCAGACCTGCAACTAGACAAACACAGTGATGGCACTTATGCGGTGTTGAGCCTGAGCGCGCAATGCCAGACGCTGAACGCGCCATTAAAAGCTAACTACACGCTATTTTTTGATGTGGACCCATCGCATCGCGGACTGGTGCAATGGATTGCGCCCGTCTCCGCAGGCGAAACAAGCGTTGCACAGGCACTGGTATTTGCTAATGAGTCTGCTGAGCAAACGCTCACATTAACAGCAGCCAGCGCGTGGCAAACACTGCGTCAATATGCGGCAGATGGCGTCTGGCACATCTGGATCGGCTACGACCACATCCTGTTTTTGCTGTCGCTGTTGCTACCCGCCGTTTTGATTCGCCGTGCGGGTCAGTGGGACCCGGCACCCACATTGCGTGGCTCATCTGTTGAGGTGTTGAAAGTCGTCACGGCCTTTACGCTGGCGCACTCCATCACGCTTAGTCTGGCGGCGTTGCAAATCGTCAGCCTGCCGTCTCGTCTGGTTGAGTCTGTCATTGCCGCCTCTGTGGTGATCGCCGCATTGAACAATCTACGCGGCACCATCAGTAAACGCCGCTGGATCATGGCCTTTGCTTTTGGCCTGATACATGGCTTTGGTTTTGCATCCGTACTGGCGGATCTGGGCTTGCCGCAGGGTGCGCTGGTGTTAGCGCTTATCGGCTTTAACGCCGGTGTAGAGATTGGCCAGCTTTGCATTGTGGCGGTGTTTTTACCGATCGCCTTCTGGTTGCGTGCCACCCGTTTTTACCGGGTTGGCGTACTGACAGGTGGCTCGCTGGTGGTGGC
>JAYVEE010000369.1:0-2720 GCA_043749005.1 Polaromonas sp.
GACGCAAAGCGAGCCAGCCAATTCGGCGAGCGGTGCTCACGAACTTTATCAATCAGGTTTACTACAGCTGAGCTTGATATCCAGACCGCCAGCAGCAAGCCCAATCCGGTCATGGGTGTCCAGCTGCCCAACACCATGGGCGCAATGATGGCGCTGGCAACACTGACGCCAACGGCCCAGCGCAACCGTTTTGCAAGGTCCATCACCTCGGCCTGGCGCCAGCGCGTCATCGGGCCCACACCCATTAAAAACAACGCGGGCGCAATCAGCGGCACAAAGACAGCTACAAAATACGGTGGACCAACAGACAGTTTTCCCATGCCCAACGCATCAATCACCAGCGGGTAGAGCGTTCCCAGCAACACGGCGGCGGCGGCTACGACCAGCAGAACATTGTTGGCTAGAAGCATGGATTCACGCGAAACAGGCTCGAAGCTTCCACCCAAACCGACGCGCGGCGCGCGCCAGGCAAACAGCGCCAGTGAGCCGCCAATCACAACCACCAGAAAGCCCAAAATAAAAATGCCGCGCGCTGGGTCAGTAGCAAAGGCGTGGACGGATGAAAGCACACCCGAGCGGACGATGAATGTGCCCAGCAGCGAAAGTGAAAACGTGATGATGGCCAGCAGCGCCGTCCACATTTTGAAGCCGCCACGCTTTTCAGTCACAGCCAGCGAATGGATGAGCGCGGTGCCCACCAGCCACGGCATGAAAGAAGCATTCTCAACCGGGTCCCAAAACCACCAGCCGCCCCAGCCTAATTCGTAATAGGCCCAGAAGCTGCCCAGTGCGATACCCACGGTTAAAAAGCACCATGCTACCGTTGTCCACGGACGTGACCAGCGCGCCCATGCAGCATCCAGCCGTCCCGACAGCAACGCAGCAATCGCAAAAGCAAAGGCCACCACAAAACCCACATACCCCATATACAGCATGGGCGGGTGAATGACCATGCCCGGGTCTTGCAGCAAAGGGTTCAGGTCTTGCCCGTCAGGCGCGGCGGGTAGCAGTCGCGTGAAGGGGTTGGATGTGAGCAGCGTAAACAAAATAAAGCCGCAGCTGATCAGCCCCATCACACCGAGTACGCGGGCGATCATGCGGTCGTCGAGCTGCTTTGAAAAGATAGAAACGGCCAGAGTCCACCCCCCCAAAATCAATGACCACAACAAAATGGAGCCCTCATGGTTGCCCCAGACAGCGGTAAATTTGTAAACCAAAGGCAGCGTGCTGTTTGAGTGCTGCGCTGCCAATTGAACTGAAAAGTCATCCGTTACAAACGCATAGGTCAGGCATCCATAGGCAATGGCGACAAACAAAAACTGCCCGCGTGCCGATGGCCGTGCCAGCGCCATCCAGGCTGCGTTGCCTTTGTGCGCACCGATCAACGGCAAAACGCTTTGCGACAGCGCCATCATGAAAGCCAAAATTAGGGCGAAGTGGCCGAGTTCACTGATCATGGGGGATTGCCTTGCTGGATACCGTGGAATTGTTTATTGGTAAGTCTTGAGCGTTTTGCTACTCTGCTGTGGTGCGCCCGCTTTGGCTTTTGCCAAAGCGTCAGCTGCTTCTGGCGGGATGTAGTTCTCGTCATGCTTGGCAAGCACCTGGTCAGCCTTGAAAATTCCGTCAGCGCCCAGTTTGCCTTGTGCCACCACGCCTTTGCCCTCTTTGAACAAATCAGGCAGCAGGCCGGTGTAAGTCACGGGAATGGTTTTGGCCATGTCTGTTACGACAAAGCGTGTCGTCAGGCCTTGCGGTTCACGCTTGATGCTGCCCATTTCCACCAACCCGCCCACCCGAAAGCTGAGTCCGATGGGAGCTTCTTTGGCCGCCACCTGGGTGGGGCTGAAGAAAAATACCAGGTTGCTATTAAAGGCATTAAGCACGAGGGCAGTTGCCACGCCCAAAGCAGCAAGCCCGCAACCTATGGCAATCAATCGTTTGCTTCTTGGTTTCATGTACTAGATTGTCCCGCATCTGCCATGCCCTGCTCACGCACCTCGGCCAAAAGCGCACGCCGTTTGAGGTTAAGGGAGATGGGCTCCACAACGCACACTACAGCACAAATTCCCAAAGAACCCCATACATACAAGCCGTAACCGCCCATGGCTAAAAAATCGCTGAAGCTGCTCCACATCACCTCACCCCCATCTCAGTACGCGCCCAAGCGGTGTGGCGCTCACGCTCCAAGATGATCACCCTTACCCGTTTGAGCACGATGGCAATGCAGTAAGCCCAAAAAGCCAGCGCCATGACCAGCATCGCAATCAGCATGGGCGTAGCCATGCTCGCGCCTTTGAAACTGACTGACGCACCCTGGTGCAAGGTGTTCCACCATTTGACTGAAAAGTAAATGATGGGCACATTGACCACGCCTACCAGTGCCAGCAGCCCGGCCGCACGGTCAGCCCGTCTCACGTCATCAATTGATGCATGCAGCGACATGAAGCCGATGTACAAAAACAACAGGACCAGTTCAGACGTCAGACGCGCGTCCCACACCCACCACGCGCCCCAGGTGGGCTTACCCCACAGCGCGCCTGTCCACAGTGCCAGGACAGTCATCAGCGCGCCCGTTGGGGCCAGTGCACAAGCCATCATTGATGACAGTCGGGAGTTGAACACCAGCCCGGCGCCTGCCCAGCCAGCCATGGCGACATAAATCACCATCGACATCCAGGCGGTGGGGACGTGGACAAAAATAATCCGGTAAGCCTGGC
>JAYVEE010000370.1:0-2715 GCA_043749005.1 Polaromonas sp.
GCGCGCGCGCAACACATCAACCGCGATGCGGCGCGAAGCGGGGGTACGCACCTTGGTTGCGTCGCGCCACAGAGATGACCGCGAGTGGTGGACACGCGCTGCTTGCACTAAGACTGTCACAGGCAGCATGTTAAGCGCGTGTGTTTGCGAGTTTGTGGAAAATAAAAAAACAGTACAAAAAGTTTATTTCACTTCGAAACCACCACTTTGTTGCTCTCTTTAGTTTCGATTTTCTTGAGAGCACTCTCAACAACCTCCAGTTGATGTTTACGAGCATGGTCGTCGTACTCCGTGAGATACTTCGGATCAAATTCAGAAAAGTGAAAACAATCAGGAAGGTACCACTCGAACCCTCCCTTGTAGTAGAAAGGATTCTCCAGATAATGTTTGTAAAGTTGCAGCTCACGACGATTCATGTTTTTGAAGGACACAAAATGCATTTTCCGCACGGCAAGTAGCACATCAACCATGTTGGGGGACTCGGTGGTGGAGGATTGGGTGGCGGACTTGGTGGTGGAGGACTGGGTGGCGGACTTGGTGGCGGCGAACTCGGTGGTGGAGGATTGGGCGGCGGACTTGGCGGCGGAGGACTGGGTGGCGGACTTGTACTTGAAATACCTGCACACGATTGTATTAGCCACGCCAACGCGCGAAAGCCAGCGTTTGGGCTAAAAAACAGGGGCGTGCCCTTGCAGAGAGTGGGCACTTTCCAACAACCCCACCAACCGCCAAGAAAAGCAAAGCAATGTGGTGTTTCACCCGCCGCCCCTCTTGTCGCAATCTGGTGGTCGAATGGATGCGGATGTTGTGCAACGCGCTTGGTGTGGAAGACGATACGCTGTCTATAGCCGTGAATTATTTCGACTCGATTTTGAAATCATACACGGTACAGCAAGCCGACCTCAGCTTGCTTGGTTTCACGTGCATCTGCCTCTCCTCAAAAAAGTTTGACAACCAGCTTACCGTCACGGAGCGCTTGCTTGCGACGGGCAGCAACTACACACCCCACCAGCTCCGCGAAATGGAACTGCGCGTGCAAACGATCTTGGCTATTCCGATGTGTAAACACTGCGGGTTCTGCCTGGTGGGCAAACAGCGTGCGGGGGGCAAACGGCATTTTTGCAGAGCCAAAAAAAAGACTGCGCGCGTTCCTTTTCCAGTATGCGCAGCCGCCGCGTGAGTTTGCGAGTTTGTGGAGAAAAAAAGCAGTACAAAAAATATTATTTAATTATATTACCATTTTATTTCCTTTCTTTAAATTTTTAATGAAGCGCAAGCATGTTGAGACCGATGAAGAAGAGCGGGCGCGTAACATCGCAAAGAGCAGAGAGTATAATAACAAGCGAAACTCCGAAAATCGTGTTCTGAATGGAAAAGACACGTCTCACGGCAAAACCAAGACCCTTGAGACAATTATCTCTACCTTCAAACGCGTAATTATGGGAATCGATTTGGACACATCTCAGGGCGACCCACGTGACGTGCCCATGGAAGTTCAGATTCAGCATTGGGATGACCAAGCGGCTAAAAAAATTAAACCAGCTTTCAGAACGTGTATGATTTGCATGCCTAATGGAGACATTGTTAAGTCACCAAGGTACAATACCATGACAAATCAAGGTTCTACGAAAACGCAGAAACTTGTTTGCAAGAAGACCGGCCTTGCAAAAATCAGCGCCACAATGATGGGCCGTAAGCAGCAGAACGCGATCGAGGGTGCCGCAATCAGACTTTTGCTTACTTTCATAAATCACCATTGCCCGGAGATGTTTGCACACTGGGATTTCAAGCCTGTGTTCGATGGAAATGTTGCTGATTTCATGGCGCACCATGATTCCTGGGCTGCTGACGAATGGATGCCCATTCAAATTAAAAGCGCACAGATACAGCTTGGCTTACCAACCTCTTACTCTTTACTTCACGGACAATACAACAACGCCATCAACTGTATTGCTGTTGGTATTCGTAACTATATTACGAATGAAGCTCCATCGTCTGCCGACGACACTGCGGTTTCGGCAGATTGTTTCATCTACGAAATTTTCAACGTTGGAGTTTCGGCAAATGTCATTGTCTCGCTCCGCCCAACGCCTGGTGTGAAATACGGGCCGATGAGTGCAGATCGACGCCTGGAATGCAAAGACTCTGTTGAAAATCGGACAGTTTTTACTTCCCAAATGTTACTCGAGTGGGAGCACTGGCCAAACAAGCTTACGGAACGTGACATTCTTTACGACATGGAAATTGTAAACGCGCCAGGCTCCGAATCGATGAAGATCGAAAAACGCGGGTTTGAGGCAATTGCAAACGCTGTTCGATTATCTGGCGTCAAGCTATCTCCGGTGTGGCGTCAAAACGAGTGCGTTGATTATAAGCTCGAGCTGAGTGGTAAGGTGGTTTTTGTAAGTGGAAAGACAGCTTCGGTAAAAAACAAAAACCAACAACAACGTAGTTTTGTGCTAAAGGTTGGGCCAAACAAGCAATTCTGTGACTTGGTTGTTGCTTCCTACGCGCAAAACTATCAACGTGTTGCAGTGATGGCGTCTTCCGAAGTTTACAACACTGGCAAAAAGGGTTTCACTTGGAACGAGAAGGACCTCAAAAAATGTGTCAAGATCTTTGACCTAGACACTGAGGCTTCTGCGTTTGTGAAGTATGTGTTTACGTTTGCGCGTGTGTAATACAATATTGTTGCATTACAAAAATCAAATTCTA
>JAYVEE010000371.1:0-2714 GCA_043749005.1 Polaromonas sp.
AAGCTTGATGTTGTGGACCACGCCAGCGTGCTTCTTGCCTCCAAGCTGCTGAATAGGGCCGTGACCGCGCCGCCCGTGTGGGAGCACATCAACCTCACCGACCTGCCACACACGCGCTCTTTGGCCCTGCTTGATTCGCTCGTTGCGAAGTGTTCCGTGCTTCTTTCCGTTCATTTCGGTCCGTCAACACGCGAGTTTCGGGATCAGGCATTATATTGGGATTTTTTACGGCGGCTTACGTTCTTCACCAAGCTCTCAAGCTTGAGCTTCGGCGCGCCGGTGGACGCGCAGAGCTACCTTCATTCTGACGAGCTTTTGAGGACCGTATCTATGCTTCCTGGATTGAGCATGCTCTCTGCACCACTTCATGTACGCCAGTCTGCTTTCCCCACCCTGATGAGCCAAATTCCTTTTTTACAAACACCATGGCTGGCAGTTTCTGATTGTATCATGGGAGATGCACCAGCATTGCATCTTGCTTGTGGTTTGAAACACTTATGGCTCCAAAAATCTGTTGGCCAGCTTGCACCTTTATCTGACATTCTGGCATTACCAATCCGTTTTCAGCTTCGTTCTCTTCATTATGTACAAGGAAAACACGATATTTGTGCAGAAAAACTTGCTTGTTTGATTGCTGAAAGTAAAAACCTGCGGACATTGAATGTTTCCTCCAATGGTGCTTTTTTCAACACTAAGTTTCACAGCAATACAATGGCCGCGGCATTTCGTGTTTCGAAAATTCGCAACTTGACGGTCAGCAATGTCTTGTTTTCTACTCTCAAGCAGACGTGGTTTCTCTTAACTCTTCGCGGTCTGTGTGGCAACAAGTACATTCGCGAGCTCAACCTGTCCAACTTGACTTGGCAGACGGGGCTTGTGGACAACAGCCACCTTGCCTTGGAGGTTGCGGCAATTTTGAAGTCCACAAGACTGCGTGTTCTTAACATCACAGGTAATTTATTTGGTACCTGGACGAGCCTGGTTGTGAACGAGCTCCCAGCAAGCCGGCTGGAGATTTTGCGCATGTCAGGTCAGGGGGGACAAGAAGTTGACCTTTTTTCTACTTGCTTGCAGTGCAAGACGCTAGAACTGGTGGAGATGGACAACGCCCAAGGCGTGCGGGTCGAGCGTCGTTTGGTGCAGGGGGTGGAGGTGAATGAGGTTGTGGTTGTTGAGTGAAAATAGGTTATTGTGAAATCTTATGTATATTGGCGCGGCACATCACACAATATTAGGAAATGCAAGCAACCAAAAAAATAGAGGGGCGGCCACAAAAGCCTGATGAGTGGGCACTTTGGTTAGAGGCAGTCATTCAAAAACTCCGAACCGATCTTTACGCGGTCTGCGTTGAGCGGGACGCCCTTCGCGCCGAACTGAAAATTGTTTCCTCGGAGCTGAACGCTGTTCGGGCTTCAAAAGCCGTTTTAACACCAAGCAACCAGAATATGAACAACACACCCAGTCTGTTTGAGTGGCTTACATGTTCTTAATTTTTATCAAGAAATGTAAAGTGTGGCATATATGTGTTATTGATGCTCTTCCTTGAGCTTTTCAAAGGCCTCCATCAAGGCCTGGTCGCTGTAAAGTAAGTTCTTTGTGGCAAGCTTGCTATCAGACTTTGTGGCGGCTGCAAAACAGTCCAACAAAACGGACGTTCCACTGAGCGCAACATCTTTCACTATACGCCCAACAGACGTGTTGGGATGTCGACCAGATGTAAGCTGTACAACAATATGAATTGTCCCACACACCATTTTTTCATAATTTTTTAAAACATCTCCACGCCAAATAAGCGTGTATTCCGCCGGAACAAACGATCTTAAACGAAACTCGCCCACTGTTTCGTTGGATATGATACCAAAGTGTCTTGTGTTTCCCAATGGATTTTGCAACACAATATCACCCATTGGCTTTTGTAAAGTAAGAACGTCTATTTATATGGAGAATTGCAAAGAGCACGTTTATTTCTTAGTAATCATCGCCACCAAGAATAGCTTTCAAGCTTTTCCATAAGTTTCTGACGCACTTGTTCACTCTCTTCAAACTTCGAAAAAAGAGCCATAAAGGCGGAGTCTGCAGCCGTTTTGTTTTTTGCAGCAACATCATCTGAGGCCGCTTTGTTTTTTGCAGCAACATCATCTGCGGCCGCTTTGTTTTTTGAAGCAACGTAATCTGCGGCCGCTTTATTCTCCGCCAACTGTGCCTTGATATCAGCAACCTCTGCATCTGCACGAGCGTTTAACTTTGCAAACTGCTTCTTTGACTCCTCCAGAGCCATTTTGGACTCCTCCTGAGCTTTCTTTGACTCCTCCTGAGCCTTTTTTGACTCCTCCTGAGCCTTCTTTGACTCCTCCTGGGCCTTCTTAGAGTCCTCCTCAGCCTTGATAAATTGAAGCTGCAACGTTTGTTGCTGGTCGTAGATTTCCTTCACAGCATAGAAGTAGATGAGCTCGCGTTCCTCTGGTGGTATTCGCCAAGTACAACCATATGCACCGCACACAACGGACGTGATGTTTGTCTCCGCCATTTGTTTTGCGTGTTTGTCAAGCTTACATAAGACATGGGCCACTTTCTTGCATCTGCCACACACCCATACGTGGGTGGAAGCATCAGTGGCAACACACTCGGCCACCTGTACGACAATGTGGAACTCAAAATCTACATGTTCTCAGCAGACGCAACACTGTCGCGCAAGCAGTTTTTGCTTGTTTTCC
>JAYVEE010000372.1:0-2708 GCA_043749005.1 Polaromonas sp.
GGCGCTGGGCGTCTGGTTGGTTGGGCCAAAAGCCACTGCGCTGGCTGCAATCAGCGGCCAGTTACCTGTGACTAACGGCTCGTCCGCCTGCTCCCAGCCGACTTGCGTAGATCCCTTGGGTCCGCTGTGGCCGAGTTGTAAACCCATCTTTGCATCATTACCGGACGCATGTGCGAAATCAACGATGCGCTTTAAGGCTTGCATCTGAGCATCGTTGTACAGGCCAGTGCAACCCGGGGTGATACGGCCTTCAGGCGAAGGCGATGTCATTTCGACGAAAATCAGCGCCGCTCCGCCCAATGCGCGCGCGCCCAGGTGAACCAAATGAAAGTCTTGCACCAGACCGTCGACGGCGCTGTAAGTGGCCATGGGCGAAACAACAACCCGATTTTTCAGCTGAACGTCCCGCACCTTGAGCGGCAAAAGCATGGGCGCTGGGGTGAATTTTCCACTGTCAGACTTCGCCAGCCACTGCTCGTACCCTGCCAGCCAATCGGCGTCCCGTAGCCTCAGGTTTTCATGGCTGATGCGCTGCGAGCGAGTCATCATGGAATAGAAAAACTGCTCCGCATCCAGGCCGCTGTAACGATCAACGTTTTCAAACCATTCGGTCGAATTACGCGCTGCGTTTTGTATTTTCAACACTTCAACAGAACGTACGGCTTCATAGGCTTGCAGTGCTTCGGTCATGTCAGTGGTCTTGGCAAAACACCGCGCCAGCTCAATGGCGTCTTCAAGTGCAAGCTTGGTGCCGCTGCCGATCGAAAAATGTGCCGTGTGCGCCGCATCACCCATCAACACGATGGGTACGGATTTGCCTGCAATCGCCTCGGTATGAACCCAGTGATCACACACCACGCGCGGGAAACGTATCCAAATCGCCGAGCCACGTATATGTGTCGCGTTGTTCATCAGCGGCATACCGTCAAGATACTTCGCAAACAAATCTTCACAAAACGCAATGCCATCTTCCTGGCTCATTTTGTCCAGGCCATGCGCCTCCCATACGGCTTGTGGAGTTTCAACGATAAAAGTCGAGGTGTCCGCATCAAATTTGTAGGCGTGCGCGGCAAACCAGCCGTGCTCGGTTTGCTCAAACGCAAACGTGAAGGCATCAAAGGTTTTCTTGGTGCCAAGCCACACAAAGCGGCAGTCGCGCATTTCCACGTCGGGCTTATACGTGCTGGCATATCGGTTACGAACGCGACTGTTCAGGCCGTCACAAGCAATCATCAGGTCGGCGTTGTACTGCCTCGCTGCAGCTTGGTCGTCCTGCACATCCGCTTCAAACACCAGTTCAACACCGAGCGCTATGCATCGTTCCTGCAGAATATTCAGCAGTTTTTTGCGTCCAATCCCACAAAAGCCGTGGCCGCTCGAGCGCACGCTACGCCCTTTAAAAAACATTTCCACATCGTCCCAATGGTTGAAGGCGTCGCCAATCAATTGCGCACTCACCGGATCAGCCGCCCGCAAGTTGCCCAGTGTCTGGTCAGACAACACCACACCCCAGCCAAAGGTGTCAAAAGGGCGATTTCGTTCAACCACTGTGATGACGTGGGCGGAATCTTGCAGCTTCATTAGCAGAGCGAAGTACAAACCCGCAGGACCGCCGCCGAGACAAACAATATTCATGACGCAGTTACCCTTTGCTGTTTAATCAATCCCTCAATTGTTTAGGCTTAAAGTAAATCTGTCAAGCAATGCTTCAAACGGCTATTCGACAATCGGAATCCGCGTAGCGGGCGGCGTGTTACGGCTGCGCCCGCAGCGCACCAAACCGTCAATCATCACCATGCCCACGCCGGGCAAGTCACCCCGGCTGATACTGTCCAGCATGTCGCTGCCAGCAGAATGTTGGGCTTTGTCCAAAAACACAAAGTCTGCAGCGCGTCCTATCTCAATCAACCCACAGTTCAGCCCACGTATGCGCGCTGTGTTACCGGTGGCAAAGCAAAATACCAGCTCCGGTGCAATATTGCCAAGCGCTGATAACAGTGAAACCATGCGTAATATGCCGAGCGGTTGCACGCCTGAGCCAGCAGGGCCGTCGGTTCCCAAAATCACACGGTGCGGGCACTTGAGTTGCAGCGCTGCTTGCGCCGCAGCAATGGCGACTTTTTCATTGCCATTGTGCACAATTTCAATGGCGCGTGAAGACTTTTCGCACAGCTCACACACATGCTGCTCAGACAGTGATGTGTGGCCGCCGTTGATGTGGCCAATCACATCAGCGTCGGCTTCCAGAACCGTGTCTTTGTCTATATATCCCGAGCCTGGCACTGACGGGCCGCCTGTGTGTATGGTGCTTTGTATGCCATATTTGCGCGCCCAGCCCACCATTTCCCTGGCTTCGTATCCCGCTTTGACAGTGCCCAGGCCAACCTCGCCCAGCAGCGTCACGCCCGCGTTTGCCAGGTCTTTGAAATCCTGCTCGACCATGCCTTTTTCAATGATGGGTGCGCCTGCGATTACCTTCACACCGCCGGGGCGAAAGTTGTCAAACGCACGTTGGGCCGTTACGGCCAGGGCTTTCAATCCAACGATGTCTTTTGGCCTGCCGGGCAGGTGTACTTCACCCGCTGAAATCATGGTGGTCACGCCACCGTGCATTGTTGACTCAATCCAGCCAAGCTGATTTTGGCGCGGCGTCCAGTCGCCAAATACGGGGTGTACGTGGCTGTCAATCAAGCCCGGACACACGCAGG
>JAYVEE010000373.1:0-2697 GCA_043749005.1 Polaromonas sp.
GCAGCTGGTAACGGTCTTACCAGCACTGTGTCATCAAGCAATTCCACGCAAAAGAACGGATTTCGTGTCCAAGACGGTAGCGATCAAGGTACTGGTACATCACGTATTGGATTTCGTGGTACCGAAGACCTCGGCAGCGGCCTAAAAGCCAACTTCGTGCTGGAAATGGGTCTGCGTATTGATGACGGTTGCACAACCCTCACCGCTGCTGGCGGCTGCGACAATGGCGGTAATTCTGCTAACAGCGGTGGCTCAACATTTGGCCGTAATGCTTGGGGTGGTTTGTCTGGCGGGTTTGGCGAAGTTCGCCTCGGCCGTCAAGTACTTGGTTCATACGGTGTGCAGGCTAACACCGTTTCAGCTGGTGCAGGTTTAGGTCTGTATGAATCCAGTGCTGCCTTATATTTGCCAATGGGTGGTGTGCGTTTTAGCAACGCTATCAAGTATCTCTCGCCAAATTTCGGTGGCTTTACTGCTAACGTGACGCTTGCTGCACCCGAAACCGTTGGTCCTACATCAGGTACTTCAACCGCAGCAAATGGCGCTGTGACTTCGAATAGCACTTCACGTCGCACCGGCGTTGACTTGGCTTTGGAATACGCAAATGGTCCGGCTTATGTTGGCTTCGGTTACAACAAGCGCGACACTGGATTCGGTACGTCATCCACCACTCCTGTTGCTGGTCTCTTTCCTGGCAGCATATCTGCTATCAATGCACCTGGAACTGCTACTGCTTACACCTTAGGTGGCGCGTATGACCTGGGTGTCGTCAAGCCTTTCATCAACTACACCCGTCAGAAGACTGACCTTAACGGTTCGTCGCAGGGATTCGTAGGCGTAGCTCCTGGTACTAATACATTCAATTCCACCACTGGCGACACAACCGCACGAGCTTTGTCGATTGGCTTGCGCGCACCAGTTGGCGCATTTACGGTCCTCGCTGGTTATGGCCGCGTAGTGTCTAGCGCTAACACCGTTATCACCGCTATATCAGCAGCCGGAATTACTTCAACAAATACTGGTCGCCTTGACGAGAGACGCAATTCTTTCCAGTTGGGCGCGCAGTATGCGTTGTCAAAGCGTACTTTGCTTGAAGCCAATTATGGCTACACCAAATTACGTTCAAACGGTACTTCTGTTGATATAGGCAATATTGTTCCTGTTGGCCGTACAGAAACACTGAGTAATGGCAACGACCGCATTAGCGCCTTCAACGTTGGCCTGAAGCACTCTTTCTGATTTGAGGCTGGCCTTGCGCCAGCTTTGATTTAGATCAAGTCAAAAACCGCTCAGTTGCAAAACTGAGCGGTTTTTTCATGTATGCCTCATGCTTACTCATTTGAAACTTCAAGCGGGTTAGGGTATGCGCAACATTTTTAAAATTATCGCGTTATGCGCCGTGGTTTTGCAACTTGCCGCCTGTGGATTTGCTCCCATAGCGCCTGATAGCCGCGTTGTTCAAAGCCCTTGGGCTTTGTCATCAATTGGTAGCGCCAATGCAAAGGCATGGACTCATTACAAACTACCTGGTAAAACGCCAAGCGAGTTTGAATACGAGCTTGCAGACGGCCGTGATGCGATTGCTGCCAAAGCGCAATCGTCGGCCAGCATGCTCAGGCAAGTCATGCGGGTCGAGCCTGCTGCGCTCGGACTCATCAGGTTTTCATGGAAGCTGCCTGATCTGATTCAATACGCCGACATGTCGGTGCGTGAGTTTGATGACTCGCCAGTACGTGTTGTGCTGGCATTTGACGGTGACCGCTCAAAATTCTCAAATAAAAATGCGATGCTGTCAGAGCTGGCGCATGCGTTGACAGGCGAGCCAATGCCATATGCCACGTTGATGTACGTATGGTGCAATACCTGTGAGCGTGAAAGCGTGATTTTGAACCCGCACACCGACCGCATTCGCAAGCTGCCGCTGGAGTCAGGCCGGGACAAGCTAAACCGCTGGGTGGATTATGAACGTGCCGTGCGCGATGACTTTGTCAAAGCCTTTGGCGAGGAGCCTGGCATATTGACCAGTATTTCCATCATGACAGATACGGACAATACAAAAAGCGTTGCCCGTGCCTGGTACGGAACGGTGTCGCTTTCACCTTTGGCAAGAAAATAATTGCTACAAAATCAGGAGCTATCGGCGCCCGTATTTGTTGGATTGAGGGCTAAAAATAAGCTCGAACCGGTTCGAAAAATCTCCATTGCAGGCCTTTGCACAAGATTCACGCATAACGCTTGATGCGCAAATTGTTCTTCATCTCTTTTAGCAGCGGCTGCAACTTGCCACCAATGCGTAAGGCCAGGCAAGTCGCCAAAATATCAATGATCATCAAATGCAGCAGCCGCGACACCATGGGGCTGTAACGGTCATAACCTTCCGGGTGATCGGCTGCCAGGTGAATGTGTCCGGCATCTTTCGCCAGGTTTGCCAAGGGAGAGCCGCTGGCGGTGATGACGATGGTAGTTGCTCCATTTTTGCGAGCAATGTCGCAGGCATCCATCAAGTCCCGGGTCCGGCCCGAGTTTGAAATCACCACCACGCAGTCGCCTGGTCCCATCATGGTCGCGCTCATGACCTGCATATGACCATCGCTGTAGGCAACGGTATTGACACCCAGGCGAAAGAATTTGTGCTGTGCGTCTTGTGCCACGATGCCTGAGTTACCGACACCAAAAAATTCAATGCGATTGCCCTTG
>JAYVEE010000374.1:0-9001 GCA_043749005.1 Polaromonas sp.
TATTGTCTGGGGAGCGGGCTACAGAAAAGAATAGAAGCACCGGAACGGAATCTTTCGATCCGCCCAGTAGTCAGCGGCATCCCTGAAGATGTCCAGCAGCTGTTCGCGCGCCTCTTTGTCGAACTTGGCGTGGGCAGGAATTTGCTCCAGCACCACAATAAAACCGGGCTGCGGACCTGATTTGTGGACCAGGTCTGTCAGGCAATCGTACAACGCATCAAAGTTTTTGCCGAAGTGGGCGGGGAACGTGTACTGGGCGGCAACCATGTCCAGGATGTCCTGCTTGCTCTGAGCGCTGCTCAGATTTGCGTACAGAAAATGCTGGCCGAGTTGCGTCGCCGCATCCTGCAACTCTTGCACGCGAAACGCGCGAATCGATTGCACGATGTTGGGTCGAATTCCTTTTAGAGGCATGTCGGTGTCCTTACGAAGTGGTGTGTCCATCTCCGTGTGTCTTTCTACAAAATGATCAAAACTCAAAATAACAACCCGTCTTTTATAAAACAATCACTGGGCAATCTTGCGAAAGCTGGCGTAATGGTCGTTGGTGTAATAACAAGCATCAGTTGCCGTTGGCTTGACGCCACCGCACACAATGCGCCTGGCGCCACGCGTACGTTCGCCCGGTGTTTTTACCGTGTATTCACGATAAAAGCCACGATTTCCAGCGGGAAGAATTCGCTCCCGGTTGCCAAAAACCGCACCGTCCTTATCGTAGTTGAACGGGCCACCCGCTTCAATTTTCTTCATCATTTCCTGACCTTGGGCGGGCAATTGCGCTAGCGCGATTGTTTCGCTAACAGCACCCGACCCTGGGCCTTTGCCATGCACCAGGTTTGTGCCTGTCAGCATCAAACCAAGAGAAAGAAATCCAGCCGTCAGGGCTGATCTCGCCAACTTTCTGACCAGGGACCCATCCCAATTGCAAACCATCACAAAACCTTTTCTTGGATATTAGAGCTGCCGCAACCATCAATTTGCGAGCAGGTTAACCCTTGAAACCAAGTTCGTTAGTGTGCCGCAAGTTCAAAAAAAACGCAATAGGCTGCTGAAAATTAAGGCAGAAATCTTGTTGCCTTAGCCAGTAAAAGTTAGTACTAGCTATCTAGCCAGCGCCTATCTTGCAGCGTTTGCATCAGCTACGGTCAAGGCTGTCATATTTACGATTCGACGAACTGTGGCGCTTGCCGTGAGAATATGCACAGGTTGTGCAGCGCCTAGAAGAACTGGGCCGATGGCAATATTACCCCCAGCCGCAGTTTTTAACAGGTTGTACGAAATATTGGCTGCGTCAATGTTGGGGAACACTAACAAATTGGCGTCACCCGTCAATGCGCTGTGAGGCATCAGTGCTTCGCGCTGTTTGCCGTCCAGCGCCAGATCACCGTGCATTTCTCCATCGACTTCCAGCCACGGGGCTTGTTCACGCAGCAATTCGAGCGTCCGGCGCATTTTGCGGGCGCTGGGTTCGTTGCTGCTGCCAAAGTTGGAGTGGGACAGCAGTGCGGCTTTGGGTTTGAGGCCAAAGCGCATCATTTCTTCTGCTGCCAATGCCGTAATTTCGCACAGTTCTTCAGGCGTGGGGTCGTAGTTGACGTGCGTATCCACCAAAAATATCTGGCGGTCGGGTAACAGCAAGCCATTCATGCATGCGTAGACCGGCATATCTTGATTTGTGCTGTCTGCGCCGCCAGGGTGCTTGCCGATAACCTGGTCAATGTATTGCAAATGGGTATGGGTGGTGCCCCAGGTGCCGCAAATCAGGCCATCAACTTCACCTTTACGCAGCAGCATGGCGCCGATGAGTGTGAGCCGGCGGCGCATTTCAATTTTGGCGGTTTGCACAGTGGTACCTTGCCGCTCTGTCATGCGGTGGTAGGTTTGCCAAAAGTCGCGGTAGCGCGGGTCTTGCTCGACATTGACTACGTCATAGTCGAGTTCTTCTTTCAGGCGCAGGCCAAACTTTTCGATTCTTTTGGCAATTATTAAAGGCCGGCCAATCAACGTAGGGCGCGCTATGCCTTCGTCGACCAGAATTTGCACCGCGCGAAGCACACGTTCTTCTTCGCCCTCAGCAAACGCCACCCGTTTTTTACTACCGCGCTTGGCCGCGTCAAATATCGGCTTCATCATGGTGCCTGAGGCATAGACAAAGTTTTGCAGCTTTGCCCGATAGGCTTCCATATCAGCAATCGGGCGCAGTGCCACGCCACTGTCAGCCGCTGCTTTAGCCACGGCGGGTGCTATCTTCATCATCAGGCGCGGGTCAAACGGCTTGGGGATTAAATATTCCGGGCCAAAGGCCAGTTTTTCGCCAGCATAAGCGGCCGCCACCACTTCGCTTTGCTCGGCTTGCGCCAGCTCTGCAATCGCATGCACAGCTGCAATTTCCATTTCAATCGTGATGGTTGATGCACCTGCGTCCAGCGCTCCCCTGAAAATGTACGGAAAGCACAGGACATTGTTGACTTGGTTAGGATAATCGGTGCGGCCAGTGGCGATGATGGCATCATCACGCGCAGCTTTCACATCGTCGGGGTTGATCTCGGGATTTGGGTTGGCTAATGCAAAAATAATCGGTTTGGCGGCCATTTTTTTGACCATGTCCTGCTTCAAAACACCACCCGCTGACAGACCCAAAAAGATGTCGGCGCCCTCAATCACTTCGCTCAAGCTCCGGGCATCCGTTTTTTGTGCGAACATAATTTTGTCCTCATCCATCAGCTCAGTGCGGCCAGCGTAGACCACGCCTGCCAGGTCGGTGACATAAATGTTTTCACGCGCTATGCCGAGCTTGAGTAGCAGGTTCAAACATGCAAGTGCAGCGGCGCCCGCACCAGACGTGACCAGCTTGACTTGTCCAGGCGCTTTGCCGACCACCTTGAGCGCATTTAAAATCGCCGCGCCAACTGTAATGGCCGTGCCGTGCTGGTCGTCGTGAAAGACCGGAATCTTCATGCGTTTGCGCAGTTCCCGCTCGACGTAAAAACAGTCGGGCGCCTTGATGTCTTCCAGATTGATCGCGCCAAAAGTTGGCTCCAGTGACGCAATGATGTCTACCAGTTTTACCGGGTCTTTTTCGTCGATTTCAATGTCGAAAACATCCACCCCCGCAAACTTTTTAAACAGGACCGCCTTGCCTTCCATCACAGGCTTGGAAGCCAGCGGACCGATATCTCCAAGACCAAGCACGGCTGTACCATTGGTAATAACAGCAACGAGATTGCCGCGTGCGGTGTACTTGAAGGCGTTGTTTGGGTCCTTCACAATTTCTTCACACGGTGCAGCCACGCCAGGTGAATATGCCAGTGCCAGGTCGCGCTGGTTGGTAAGCTGTTTGGTAGCTGCTATCTGCAGCTTGCCAGGCGTTGGGAACTCATGATACTCAAGCGCAGCCAGGCGCAATTCTGCGCGTTTGTCAGCAGTGTTCAGGGGCGTGTTTGGCATGCGCAAAAGTCTCCAGCTTTGACGGCCTTGGGCCGGCAGTTTTGTAAGGTTTGCGATTGTAGGCCGATTGAGATGTCCAGCACAATTGGCAACGCTGCGCAAAAAGACGGCGAACAAAACGAACCCGTGCAAATTTGGCCAACCGTGCAATTTAAGTTTTGACTTATTGACATGACATGGCATGACGAGAGATGCCCGACTCGTCAAAACGCCGCTGGGCTGTAGCGCTGCTTTTCATCGCGCCTTTTCTCTGATCCGTCAACTGTGGTTGAACGACTGCCACCCGGCACGTCGCACCGCACATGCTGGCGCTGTTGCGCCGGACTCTGGCGGGTTTGGTCACAGCAGCGAGCCTGATATCTGGAGCAGGCGCATGCTTTGCCTCTTCAACCTTGCAAAAGGCTCTGCGTGCGGTGTGTGCAAGAGTGGCTGCAATCCTTTTTGAATGAGGCCTTAAACAAGTATCACGCGATAGGGGCTCTCTTTATCCTGCCCGGGATTTACCTTGCATCACGCTTTTCACACCGACAGATCTGATGGCTTCAATCTTTTGCAAACCGGCCCTGTAAATAGCCGATGATTTTGTCCGAGTCATATAGCCATTGGCTTTTACCTGAGGTCTCGGTAATCCTCAAGCATGGGACTTTGGTCAGCCCGCCCTGCCTCGTGAGTGTGTCGCGGTCAGCGCCCGGTGGCTGTGCATCAATACGCTGAATGTTCAACGACAGTCTCGCCATTTCATGCCGCACTTTCATGCAAAACGGACAGGTTTTGTAATGGTACAAAACCAGGCTTTCGCAATCCTGATCGGTCCGCGTTTGCGCAACTTGCGTACGTGTGACACCTTGTGGGCGAGTAATCTTTTCTTTGAGAAGCATCACGGGGCCGAGGATGATGCGGACAAGCTTGAAGAAGGATCTGATAATGATTTTCATACCTAATTTTAAGAGGCAGAAAAAAGGCGACAAACACCAGCAATTACGAGCGTCAGCTTTGCTGACGCTGCGACGTCTAAGCAGAGCTGATATCTCGTTGAAATTGTTCGATAAGATGACAAGCAGCACGGCAATAAACAGGTCAACAATGGGCACCAAGCGGGATAGTCAGCGCTTACGCGCCAAGCCATCTCCCGATTGATCTGTTGCGATTACCCGCCGAGTAAACCCTGAATGATGTCGACAATAATGTTGTTCTGCTGCTGAACCAGCACGATGTCGCCGCCAAGGCGCGCGTAACGGTAGCCAAATGGTGCTGGGGGAAGCATGCGGATGACGGGCTGGGCTACCGAGTAAACAGTAACATTGGCCGGCACTGGCTGGCCTACCGCCCAATTCCGAACCTGGCCCGGTGGCAGGCAGCCGTTGTTTTTCTTTGCCAAGCCAGGAGGACAACGCTTGCCATCTCTGTAGGTCGTGGTGTAGTACTGACGTGCAAAAGTGCGTTGCTGGTCATTGAAATAGCCCCCCTGCTTGATGTCTTCACGGTCCCGCTTTTCGGCCTTTTCAGCACGTTTGTCTTCTTTGCGTTCTTGTTTTTCGCTGTGTTTGTCGCCCTTGTCGTGATCATCGCCATCTTTCTTGGCAATGGCGGATCCAGCCACCAGAAGCGATGCGATTGCGAGGGCCGCAATGCTCAGGGAGTTCTTGAAGTTTGTCATGGTGTTTTTCCTTGGTATTTTGATGAAGCATTCCTGTAACGCCATCATTTAGCCTGCGGTTGACGCTAGTGTGTAGGACAACGCCCAGTAACACTTTTTACAAACCCCAGGTCCATTAGCTTGCCATCAACGCCTCAATCTCATCGGCACCCACAGGCACCCCGCGCGTCATCAACTCACAACCGTTGGTGGTTACCAGCGCGTCGTCCTCAATCCGGATACCGATGTTCCAGAACTCTTTGGGCACATTTTTGGCGGGACGTACATAAATACCTGGCTCAATCGTCAGCACCATGCCGGCGCGCAAGATACGGGGCGGCTTTTTCATCACCATTTCGCCCAGTGGATCGCGCTCTTGCCGCGGCTTGCTGCCGGGTTCGGTGTAGTCGCCGCAATCGTGCACATCCATGCCCATCCAGTGGCCGGTGCGGTGCATGTAGAACTGGCGGTACGCGCCACTTCGCAACACGTCGTCAACATTGCCGTGTTTCTTTTCGTCCAGTAAGCCCACATCAAGCATGCCTTGCGCCAGCACGCGGGTGGCAGCGTCGTGCGGGTCGGTGAAGCGCTTGCCTGGCTTGGTCGCCTTGATGGCGGCAACCTGGGCGGCCAAAACAATGTCGTACAGCGTGCGCTGGGCCGGTGTGAATTTGCCGTTGGCCGGGAAGGTGCGAGTGATGTCGCTTGCGTAGCCGTCCAGCTCGCAACCCGCATCTATCAAACACAAGTCGCCTGATTTCAATTCAGCATTGTCTGCGCGGTAATGCAGCACGCAGGCGTTTGCGCCCGCCGCCACGATGCTGGTGTAAGCCGGGAACTGCGAGCCGTGGCGACGAAATTCATGCAGCAGTTCAGCCTCCAGATGGTATTCACGAGGTACAACGTGAACAGCGCCCTTTACGGGCTTGCGCAGCATGGCCGCGCTGGTTTTCATGGCACGTATGTGAGCACCTGCGGAGATGCTTCCTGCGCGTCGCAAGATGGCGATTTCATGCGCGTCCTTGATCAGCCGCATTTCATCCAACACACTGCACAAGTCATGCTGGCTTTGCGGGCATTCAGCGCCGTAGCGAATGCGCGCGCGCACCTTGCCCAGCCAGCCATCAACCTGCGTTTCCAGGCCCTTGTGGGTAGCGAACGGGAACCACACAGCGGCCTGATTGGTCAGCAGCGCTGGCATTTTTGTGTCAAGTTCATCAACGCTGTAGGCTTCGTCAACGCCCAGCGCCTGTACCGCTGCTTTCGGCCCCAACCGGATACCGTCCCAAATCTCGCGCTCCAAATCTTTGGGGCGGCAAAACAGAGTGGTTTTCCCCGTTGAGTCAATGGTCAGCCAGCCACCCGGCTCCGTAAATCCAGTCAGGTAATAAAAGTAGCTGTCGTGTCGATACGGGAAGTCGCTGTCACGATTGCGCGGTGTTTCAGGCGCAGTGGGTAACATCGCAATACCCCCACCAATGACTTTGAGGGCTTTGGCCACCAGCGCGCGGCGTTTTTGGTAAACAGTCTGGTTCATATTTCAAGTCCGGTTTAATTCTGCCAAGCGCTCAGGTGTGCCCACGTCCGTCCATTTGCCCGTGTACAACTCGGCGCTGACCTGACAATTGTCCATCGCGGCGCGCAACATCGGGGCCAACGGGGCTTTAACGCCTTGTGGATTGCCAAAAGGGAGTGCATCAAAAAAAGCTTTGCGGTACAGCGCGATGGTACTGAAGGTATGTCGCGGTTGCTGGCTGCCAGCCGGCAAGTTCAGCGCCAGCCCATCAGCAGCAATTCCAAAGTCGCCCTTCACATTGTGCGGTGGGTTGGGCACAAGCCAAATGTGCGCTAACTTGCCGCTGGTGGTGAAACGCTCAACCGCCGCTTGAGTAAACGCAAAACCAGGCGTAAAAACATCACCTGCTAGTACCCAGAAAACATTGCCCAAATACGGCAGGGCACGCGCCACACCGCCAGCTGTCTCAAGCGCTGCACCAAAATCAACGCCTTCGTTTGAGTATGAAATTAATAGCGGCTTAAACCCATAGCTATAAGGCTGCAGGTCGATTTGATTCTGAAGATAAGGCGAAAATTGCTCTCCAAGCCAGTCTGTGTTGATTATCAGTCGGGTAAAGCCGCCAGCAGCCAAAGCCTGAATATGCCAGTCAATCAGCGCCTGGCCGCGCACCTTGAGCAGCGGCTTTGGGGTGCTATCGGTTAGTGGGCGCATGCGCTGGCCGCGTCCAGCGGCCAATATCAGGGCAGGAATGGTCATAAGACTCTGATTATGGCCCTTTTTGCCGAATAAATAGGGCTTTAACCCAATAAATACGGGCGCAAACAGCTCCTGAATATGTAGCGGACGGGAGACCCCGCGCAGCGCAAAACGCATCCCGTAAAATCATGGGCTACCCCAACACCGCAGCACAGGACCTCACGCATGGCTGACACCAACCCGTTACTTATGGCCAATTCAATTCGCGCGCTTGCCATGGATGCCGTGCAAGCCGCCAATTCGGGCCACCCTGGCGCACCCATGGGCATGGCCGATATGGCTGTTGCGTTGTGGGGCAACCACCTAAAACACAGCCCGCACAACCCCCGCTGGTTTGACCGGGACCGTTTTGTTTTAAGTAACGGCCACGCCTCGATGTTGATTTACGCGCTGCTGCATCTGACAGGCTACGCGCTGCCAATGAAAGAGCTTAAAAACTTTCGCCAGTTGCACAGCAAGACGCCAGGCCATCCTGAACTCGGTTACACCCCAGGTGTTGAGACCACCACTGGCCCACTCGGCCAAGGCTTGACAAATGCCGTCGGCATGGCACTGGCTGAAAAGCTGCTGGCCAAAGAATTCAACCGGCAAGAGCACACCATCGTGGACCATCACACTTATGTCTTCATGGGCGACGGCTGCCTGATGGAAGGCATCAGCCACGAAGCCATTGCGCTGGCTGGTGCATGGCGCTTGGGCAAACTGGTGGCGCTGTACGACGACAACGGCATCAGCATTGACGGCAAGGTTGCACCCTGGTTTATTGACAACACGCCGCTGCGCTTTGCGGCCTGCGGCTGGAATGTGATTGGGCCGATTGACGGGCATGACGCCGCTGCTGTGTCGACCGCGATTGCCGCTGCCAAAAAAAATACAGACAATAAACCCACGCTGATTGTTTGCAAAACCCACATTGGCAAAGGTAGCCCGAATCGCGCCAATACAGCCAAGGCGCACGGCGAGCCGTTGGGCGCTGAAGAGATCAAGCTGACGCGCGAAGCCCTCAATTGGACTTACGCTCCGTTTGAAATTCCTGACGAAGCGCGCCATGCCTGGGACGCCAAAGCCAAAGGCTTGGTAGCCGAGGCAGCATGGGACGCAAAGTTTGCTGCATATAAAACGGCGTATCCAGACTTGGCGCAAGAATTGTCACGACGCATGAAAGGCGACTTGCCCAAGCAGTTTGATCAACTGGCTGTTGACACGATTTTGGGTGCGCACAGCAAGGCTGAAACTGTCGCTTCGCGCAAGGCATCGCAACTCGCGCTTGAAGCCTTCACCGCAGGCTTGCCAGAAATGCTGGGCGGCTCGGCTGACCTGACGGGCTCGAACCTCACCAACACCAAGTCCACCCCCAACCTGCGCTTTGACATGAATGGTGAGGTAGTGTTAACGGCCAATGCGGAGGGCGTAAGCGCTGGTGGCCGCCACATCAATTACGGCGTGCGCGAATTTGGCATGGCAGCCATCATGAACGGCGTCGCGCTGCATGGAGGCTATATCCCGTATGGCGGTACTTTCCTCACTTTCAGCGACTACTCGCGCAACGCCATCCGCATGGCCGCCCTGATGAAGCTGCGGGTGATTCACGTCTTTACCCACGACAGTATTGGCCTGGGCGAGGACGGCCCCACTCACCAGTC
>JAYVEE010000375.1:0-2695 GCA_043749005.1 Polaromonas sp.
ATGTCTACTGCTGCGTCCAATGCAACCAACCCGTTTGCTGTGGACAACAGTAGCAAAAACGAAGCAAGTTACATCATTTGCAACCAACCCAAGAGCATGGATTGGCGCTTGCGTGGCGGCAAACCACACGCTTGGAGAAAAGTCCGTGAATCGATTTTCAAACAGGCTTGCGGCGAGTTAAATGATCTGGTTTTGTTACTCGCTTGAACTAACACTCCAACGGTATAAGTCATGACCATTCAAACCGACGACTTCAACCTGGCCGACCTGCCGCCGGCCCGACGCGTGATGTCTGCCGCGCCTGACTCTCCCAAAGAAGAGGCGATTGAGCGCGCCTTGCGCCCCAAGCTGTTTGACGAATACGTGGGCCAAACCAAGGTGCGCGAGCAGCTTGAGATTTTCATCGGCGCTGCCAAAAAACGCAGCGAGGCACTTGACCATGTTCTGCTGTTTGGCCCGCCAGGTTTGGGTAAAACCACGCTCTCCCACATCATTGCGCATGAGCTTGGCGTGAACATGCGCCAGACTTCTGGCCCGGTGCTGGAAAAGCCCAAAGATCTGGCGGCGCTGCTGACAAATCTTGAGAAAAACGATGTGCTGTTCATCGACGAAATTCACCGCCTGAGCCCGGTGGTTGAAGAGATTTTGTACCCCGCACTTGAGGACTACCAGATCGACATCATGATCGGTGAAGGCCCGGCGGCGCGAAGCATCAAGCTGGACTTGCAACCTTTTACATTGGTCGGCGCCACCACGCGGGCGGGCATGCTGACCAATCCGCTGCGCGACCGATTCGGCATTGTGGCGCGGCTGGAGTTCTATACCGCTGAAGAGTTGGCACGTATCGTCAAGCGCAGTGCGGGCTTGCTGAATGTACCGACAGACGAGGAGGGTGGTTTTGAAATTGCCCGCCGTTCACGCGGTACACCGCGTATCGCCAACCGTCTCTTGAGGCGCGTGCGCGATTTTGCAGATGTCAAAGGTAAAGGCGAAATCACTTTGGACATCGCCAACAAGGCACTCGCCATGCTGGATGTGGACCCGCAAGGCTTTGATGTGATGGACCGCAAACTGCTGGAATGCGTGATTCACCGCTTTGACGGCGGGCCAGTTGGGCTGGACAACATCGCCGCCAGCATCGGTGAGGAGCGCGACACGATTGAAGACGTGATTGAGCCGTATTTGATTCAACAAGGGTACCTGCAGCGCACGCCGCGCGGCCGCATAGCCACGCTGGCAGCGTATCGGCATCTGGGGGTTGCACCACCTGCAGCGGGGAATGAGCTGTTTACCTAGCTCAGGTCAGCGCGCCGCGCCCATCAACATTGATGATGCGCTCCACCACACCTTTAAGCAGCCCGCCGCGCACGCCAATCATCGCGTTGTGCAGGTTCACTGTCGGGTCGCAGTGACCGGGTATCAGCCACAGCATACTGCCCAGCCCGGGTAAACGTGTACTGTCTGCTGCGGGTTTCAATATGCCGTGCTCGTCGCCGCCGTTTGAATAGTCGAGCGCGCTGCGGCTGCTGAAGGCATGTACCTTGGGCAGACCTGAGTCTATGGCGTGGCTCTTGTGACCTGCATCACACACCACATGGTGTGCGTGGACGCTGATGACCTGGGTTTTGACAAACAATGCATGCTTGAAACTGGGCTGCCCCAGCGTCGGCTCATTCGCAGCGTAGTCTGCGTCCATGAACAGGTAAGAGCCTGCCTGCAGCTCGCCATATAGTTTGCTGGCGGCTTCAAGCGGTGCTGTGCCTGTGCCCGCTCCGGTAATCAGCCCGACCTTGATACCAGCATCTTCGATCAGTTTGCGCGTGTAGCTTACCGCCGTGACGGCACTGGCGATGGCACTTTGCCGGTCGCTTGCACTGCGCATGTGCTGCGCCTTGCCGTGATAGGCCTGCAGGCCGGCAAAGTTCAAGGCCGGGTGCTTCCGGATTTCCAGAGCCAGCAAAACTGCTGGTGAGCCAGGCTCAACGCCGCAGCGGTTTTGCCCCACATTGATTTCGATGAAAACATCAATCGATGAAGCGATGCCGGATGCAAGGCGACCCTCGTTCATGCTGGCGGCAAGTCGCTTGATGCCTTCAAGGCTGTCAACGCAAATAGCCAGCTTACCGCCCAGTGGTGCCAACAGCCGTGTCAGGGCTGCAACCCGCGCAAGTTTTGTCGGTGCGATAACCTCGTTACTGATGAAAATGTTGTAAATGCCGCCTGCAACCATTGCCTCGGCTTCTGATGTTTTTTGCACGCACACGCCAACAGCGCCTGCAGCCATTTGCAGCTTGGCCAATTCGGCGCTTTTATGCATCTTGGCGTGCGGCCGTAGCATGACTTGATGCTGCGCCGCAAATGCGTTCATGGTGCGCAGGTTACGCTCCATCATGTCCAGGTCAACCACCAGTGCAGGCGTATCGATGGCGTTGACGGAGTGGCCGATCAAATGGTTCATGTTGTCAACCTGCCGCTTCATCCAGTACGTCTTCGTCAAGGTGCTGCGTATCGGCCCAGCCGACCAGCGTGAAGCCCTCGGGCGTCCACAGCAGACGATTGATGGCTGCGTTGCCCAGCGTCCAGGTACGCGGCGCTTGAATGTCAAGCCGCGTGGCAGCGCGGTACAGCACGTCCATCACGCCGCCGTGTCCAACCAGTGCAATCTGCTCGCCGGGGTGGTGTGCTGCCAGGCGCT
>JAYVEE010000376.1:0-8997 GCA_043749005.1 Polaromonas sp.
GTGGGCGTCAAATCCACTACTGGCTAAGGTGCTTTGTGTCATCGTTTGTTTATAACGCACTGGCCTTTTTCAGCGTGGACTTGTTCAGTGTTTCCTTAAATTGGTCTATAAACCAATGAAATTAGATGTGAGCAGCTATTTATTCAGTAGCGGAATAGACAACAACCGATGCTTGCGCCGGTAACTCTGCAAGCCGCACCACCTCTCCTGCTTTCATAAAGTGGTCAGCTTTCAACGAGGTTGTTTCTCCGCGCTGCCAGTGCACTGTCACCACACGTTCATCCAGTCGCAAAATCACTTCAAACGACGGCCAACCGGCTGGCACGCAGGGTGTCAATGACAACTCGCCTCGCCGTACTTTTAAGCCTAACAAACTTTCAAGCGCCGCACGGTACAACCAGGCTGCTGAACCCGTGTACCAGCTCCAGCCGCCACGCCCTGTGTAAGGAGCGGCGCCGTAGATGTCGCCTGCTGTAACGTACGGTTCCAGCTCGTACAGTGGGCCGCGGGTAGGGTGCTGGCTGCGGTGAGCCGGGCTGATGGCATAAAAGCTGCCCCACGCTGCTTGCGCATCGCCTGTTTGTGCTTGCGCCATCAAGGCCCAAACCGCAGCGTGGTTGTACTGGCCACCGTTTTCTCGCACGCCAGGCGGGTAGGCCTGGATGTAGCCAGGGTTGTTGGCTGACTTTTCAAAAGGTGGCGCCAGCAAGTGAAGCAGACCCGCATCGTCGTCAATTAATCGCTGTGTCATGGACTGCATGGCGCTTTGAATGAAGGGCTCCTGCGACGCACCTGACAGCACCGACCACGCCTGTGCAATCAGGTCAATGTTGCATTCGTCGTTGCTGGACGAGCCCAGCGGCGCGCCATTGTCAAAAAACGCACGCCTGAACCACTCGCCGTCCCAACCGTGGGTGTGCAGCGCTTCAATCCAGCCTTGCCGAGCGGTCAGCCATTTGTCTGCTCGTGCTACCTCTCCCCGGGCCTGGGCCAGTGGTGCAAAGTTTTGCGCCACATTGCACAAGAACCACGCCAGCCAAACCGATTCGCCTTTGCCTTCATGGCCAACGCGGTTCATGCCGTCATTCCAGTCGCCCGTTCCCATCAGGGGCAGGCCGTGCATGCCGGTGACCAGGCTGCGATCGATGGTGCGGGCGCAATGCTCGTACACCGTTGCCAGGGTGGTGCTGATGTCGGGCGCGTAGTAAGCGTCCTCGAGGCCCTCGGGAATCGATGCGCCTTCAATAAACGCCACTTGTTCATCCAGCAGTGCTGCATCGCCTGTCACATCCACATAGTGCGCGCAGGCAAACGGCAACCACAGCAAGTCGTCGCTAAAGTGGGTGCGCACGCCTTGGCCGCCCGGAGCGTGCCACCAATGCTGAACATCGCCTTCAGCAAACTGGCGTGATGCATTGAGCACAATCTGCTGGCGCAAACGCTCAGGTGCCACCACTGCAAAGGCCATGCTGTCTTGCAATTGATCGCGGAAGCCAAACGCGCCGCCGGCCTGGTAAAACCCGGCTTTCGACCACAGTCGTGATGTCAGCGTCTGGTAGAGCAGCCAGCGGTTGACCAATGCATCAAACAGTGGGTCAGGCGTTGTCACCTGAATGTGGCCCAACAGGTCACTCCAGAAAGCTTTGATATTTTTGAGCGCTTGCAGCACGTCTTTTTGAAGCCATACTTTGGCAAGTTGCTCAGCCTGTGCCACATCTGGCGCATGACCCACGATGAAGGTAAAACCAAATATTTCACCCGGAGCCAGGGTAAAACTGCTTGCCAGCGCGCCACAAGGATCCAGGCCACCGCCACTGCGCTGGCCTAGTGTGTTGGGCCAGGACAGTTGGCCCGCTATGTTAAAAAATTCGCTGCGGTCGCAAGTCCATTGCACAGCGCCGGGCAAGCCTGCCAGCGCTAAAAATGCTGTGCTGCCGCCAAATCCTGCACCGCTTTGGCGCTGCTGCGCCATCACTGCGTTAAGCCCAGTTGGGCTCCAGGTCAATACCGTGCGGCGGTCTGCGTGGCTGGCTCCCATTTGCCATTCAGTCATGGCCGCAGCCCGCAAGGCGCGCGGCGTGCGGCCGTTGTTGCGCATCTGAACATGCACCAGTTTTACCGCCGCGTCACGGTCAGCGAAAAAAGTTGTTTGGGTATCGAGCTGATCGTGACTGCAGCCAAATACGCTGTAACCCTGGCCATGCTTTACCCGATGTGTTGCGGAGGCGTTGCCAGTTGCGTCTTGCTGGTTGCCGGGAGTCAGGTGCAAAAATTGACCTGTCTCAATGTCTTGCAACTGGTAATGCTCATGCGTTGGGTCTTGCACCGGGTCATTGCTCCACGGGGTAATCTGATACTGGCGACTGTTGATGGCCCAGGTGTAGCCGCTACCGGTTTCAGATACTTGAAACCCAAACGATGCATTCGCGATGACATTGACCCATGGGCGCGGTGGTCTTTGCGCAGGGCTGATAGCAAATTGAAATTCTCCCGAAATGGCGTCAAATTCGCCAGCAGGTGTTTTAACAGACGCGGTTGCAGGCAGCGTGTGCGGTGGGGTTGGCTGCGCTGCTTTGTGCCTGGTTTGCCCTGCCCACACGGGTTTGAGCACTGCAATCTGCGTTTCAATGGGCCGGCCATCGGCAATGAACACCACGCGCGCCATGGCCAGCAGGGCGGCTTTTTCTGAAGGCGAGACTTCATGCTCGCGCAGCAAATAAAAGCCTGCACTGTCTGCTGGCGGAAAGCTGTACTGCACCTTTTGCATCAGGCGATCGCGCTGGGCCACTATTTCGTGCTGCAGTGGTGAGAGATAAGAGTTGTCCTCGCTGTTGAGCACCACCACATCTGTAGCCAGAGCGCCAAAACTCCACCAGGGTTGCGCCCGCAGCAGTGACTGAATCAACCCCAAGCCTTCACTGGAATGGATGCGCACCAGCAAGATTGGTTTGTCGCCCGATATGCCGAGTCGCCATAAATGCTTCTGATCAACCAGCGCGGTATTCGCAACACTGTTTGTCACAACGCCGTACTGCTTGCTGATGTTAGGCCGTGCACAGCTATACGTCAGCGCAGTAGTCAGGTCTTGCAGAGCGGCATTTTCGTCTGCGTCTATGCCCAGATCACGCAGGCGAACCTGAGCCAGCGTAGCCGCCATGCGGGCGGCACGCTCCAGGTGCATGGGCTGCAGGTATTTGTCAATCCGGCCTGCCAGCTCGTCTGCATTCGTTGAGGCCGTGGTCGCAAAACTCAGCTTTGCAGTGCCCCCTGCGGCAATACGTACTTTCACACGCAGGCAAGCCACCGGATCTAGCCCATTACCTGAAGTTGAGGCAGCATTTTCCGCTGAAACTTTTGCCATCGCCGGCTGGGCGCGACTGCGGTTGCGGCCTGAAAATGCGCGGCGGTCGGTGAGGTAGTCCAGCGAGATGATGTGCGCATCGGCTTCCGCCAGAAAATGCGCAGCTGATATTTGCGGGTCACCTTGTAGCCGGGGGCGGCGCGTCAACATCAGCGCACGCCAGGGGGCGTGCCACGTGGTGTCAATAAACAGGTTTGAAAACGCAGGGTGCGCTTCATCTGCTTTTGCATCGGCCAGCACCACCTCAAAGCAGGACATCACGTCATAGGTCACATCTGCATTCAGCAAGTTGGTAATAACCACTGTGCGCAGCTCGGTGTCGTCCTCAGGGCTTACCAGCACAGTGGTGGTGGCCTTGAACTGGCTGGATATCGCATCAAATTGCACACGGTCAGCCATAAAGCACGAGCTGTACTGCCACTGTGAGTGCGGGGCAGGGTGCAAAGTGACGGAATACGCCGCTGCATCGCCAGTTCGATTAACTGCGTCATTGCAAGCACGCAAATAAATAAAACTGCCGTATTCGTCGCGCAGCAAGTCGTCGCGCCAGCGGCTGATGTTGATGCGGGTATTGTTAAGCTGCCAGCGACTGACACCCGCACCGTTAGGCCGCAAAGCCACGCTATAGCGTCCGTTTGACAGCAGGTGTGTGGGTTGCCACTGGCCTTGGGCAGGATTGATGGCGCGTGACTGAAATGCGCTGCTGGGCGGCGTGGCATCGGTGCTGGGTGCCATGCGGGGGTTGGCGCTATTGATAATTTGCCGAGGACAGCACTCATGCAGCAATGTGTCGTAGGCAGCTACCAGCGGCGTTTGCGCAAACCAGCGCTGCGGTGCTCGAGCGCACAGGACATTGCACAGAGCCACAAGGGTCATGCCTTGGTGGTGAGCCATATAGTTTTTAACGACGCTGAATTTTTCGGAATGCGGCTGGTGTGCAGCGGTAAAGTCAATGGCATCCATAAAGCCATACTCACCTCTCGCATTTAGCAATTCCATGCGGCGCAAATTGGCAATCGCTTCTTTTGGTCTTAGCATGGTGGCCATCAGGCTGGCATATGGCGCAATCACTTTGTCACTGGCTGGCGTGCGTCGCAGGGCCAGGCGCGGCACGCCGAAAGGTGAGTATTGGTAGGCCAGTGAATGATCCTGTGCAAAGTAGGCCGATTCAGACACGCCCCAAGGCAGGCTCTGAGCAGTGCCGAATATCTGCTGCTCCATCACACCCACCAGACTGGACGAATGCAAAAGACCCTGCTCGGGTTCGTGCATTACCAGGGACGGCATCAGGTATTCAAACATCGACCCTGACCATGATTTCAAGCCGGGCGTGACGCCGCTTGACAGGAACGCGCGGCTCAGTGCCATCCAGTGGCGTTGCGGCACATCGCCCTTGGCTATCGCCACAAAACTGGCCAGGCGCGATTCAGATGCCAGCAAGTCATAGTAGCTGGCGTCCAGCGTGTGATCGTTAACGCGCAGACCGATGTGAAACAGGTGCCGCTTTGGGTTGTAAAGGCCGCTGAAGTTCATGGCCATGCACAGGCGTATGCACTGCGCGGCGATGTGTTCGAGTTGCTGTTTTTCAGCGGTGGTGGTGTCGGCCTTGCGAGCCATACTGTTGCATGCGCCACTCACAGCCAGCAGGTGGCCCGCCAGGTTACCGCTGTCTACGGTGGAAACATAAGCGGGTTGCAAAACCTCAAGTGTTTCGGTTTGGTACCAGTTGAACAGATGCCCGTCGTGCTTGGGCATGCGGTCAATCGTGCCCAGTGTTGCCTGCAGTCGACTCACCACATCTTGAGTGCTGATCCAGCCGAACTGGCGTGCGCATGTGACAGCCAGCAAGTAAAGTCCTATGTTGGTAGGCGATGTACGGTGCGCCAGCGTCGGCTCGGTATCAACTTGCAGATTGTCGGGCGGCAGGTGATTGTCAAGCGGGGTGATGCAGTGTTCAAAAAACCCCCAGGTGGCCTTTGCAAGACCCGTCAGGTAAGTGCGCTCTTCAACATCCAGCCGCTGGGCTTTGGATTGCTGTGCTGGCACGCTGACCCACCACGCAAAAACGGGAGCCAGTGCCCACAGCATAAACAGCGCCGCTGCCTCTGGGTAGGGACTGTACAGAAGCGTCAGCACAATCAATATAAAACAGGCCAGCGATGTAAAAACCTGCTCGCGTGCAAAAACCTCCAGTGTGTATCTGGCCGTCGCTTGCGCCTGGGCGGCAGTGGTCCATTGAAGCAAATGCTTGCGGCTGATGCATAACCGCCATAAAGCTCTGGCAATTGCATCCAGTTGCAACCCAGCTTTATGAAACAGCTGGGTAAATTGCCATGCCGCTGCACCAAACGAACGCCACAACGCAGCCATACCCACATGAAAGAAATGCCGCAGCACGATGCCGCGGCGGGTGGGTATCAGCCCAGCCAGTGCCCCGAGCAGCGGCCCCGCCAGAAAAGCAGCCAGTACAACCAATAACGCTTTTGACAGTGGCATGGCGTCTGTAAAAACAACCCACACCAGCAAAGTCAACGAGGCCGGTACAACCAGCGTGCGGCGCAGGTTGTCAAGCATTTTCCACAGGCCCAGGCTGTCAATGCCATATTTTTTGCCCTGCAGCATCAGCGGCAACAGTTGCCAGTCGCCGCGTGCCCAGCGATGCTGGCGCGAGTCGTCCACGCCTGCGTGGTGCGGGTGATCTTCAACAACCACTACGTCACTGACATAAGCACAGCGGCTGATGCTGCCTTCCAGCAGATCATGGCTGAGCACGGATTCATCAGGAAAGCGCTGGTCCAGTACGGCATGCAGCGCTTTGACGTTGAGCAGTCCCTTACCGGTAAACGAGCCCATGTCAAACAAGTCTTGATACACGTCAGAAGTGCCGTTGCTGTAGGGGTCAATACCGCACTGGCCGGCAAACAGGGCATGAAACGGCGAACGTTCTTCTAGCTGAGGCAAAGGGGTAACGACCCGCGGCTGCAAAATGCCATAGCCACCCGTCACACGCCTATTAACAATGTCGATGTGCGGCGTGTTCAGGGGGTGCGCGGCAATAGACACCAGCTCACGCAGGGCTGTGGGCGGCAAACCGGTATCGCTGTCCAGCGTGACGATGTATTGAATGCCGCCAGCTAGCCGCATCCCATCGGCAAAGTAAAACGTACCGTCGTCTGCCGTGTCTGTTTTGTCAACGGTGGCGATTAGTCGCACCAGAGCTTCCAGCTTGCCGCGCTTACGCTCCCAGCCTATCCATTTGCCCTCAGTGCCGGACCATTTGCGACCCCGGTGGATGACCAAAAAGCGCAGTGCTTGCCCGTCAACAGGCGGGTAAGCAGCATTGAGGAGTGCCACTTGCGCCAGCGCTACTTTAAGCAATGCGTTGTCAGTCGGCATACTTGCCTGATCGGCATCCGCCCAATCAGACAGCAATGCAAACTGCGCGTTGACTTCCAGACTGGCCAGCCAATGCAGGCGCAGCCGATGGGCCAGGTCTTTGATAGATGCAGCAGACGTCAACATGCACGGCATCACCACCAGCACCCGATGCTCAGGCGGAATGCCATTGGCAAAATCAAGCCGTGGCATGGGTTTGATACGAATTGACTCTGCAATCAAACGGTGAATGATTGCTGCCACAGCTTCCGATGCAGGCCAGGCCATCAAAGCCAACGCCACCCAGTGCGGCCATTCCCAGTCAGGCAGGGCAGACAGCGGCCGGTTGCATAGCGCCAGCACGGCGATGGTGCCGAGCAGCAGTGCAAGCAGGTAAAGGCGCAACCGCCACGCAGAGCTCGGGCTGAATCTTTTACTGGCCGAAGTATTTGGCAGCGTCAGACTTTCAAGAAGTGCGCCAAGGCCTGGCCCTATTAGCTGAAAGGATGCGGTTTGTTGACTATTTTGGACTGATGCTTTTGCCCGGCTTACCACCGTTTCAGCGACTGCCAGCTCGGTTTGCGCCGTATCACGCGCGACTTTTTCCATGGCCTGGGTGATCTGCCGGCGTGTGCCTTCGCTTTCCAGTGTAAAACTGGGCAAGCGCTGCAGGACTTGTATGGCACTGCTGACGGGCTCAATCAACTCACGCCAGTCAACCTGACCTATCAAGCGCAGACTGTTGATAATGTTGCTGATCGTCAAGTTGGTAGATACCTGGGAAGATTGACTGTCAGCAATGGATGCGACGCCGTTGACGCAATGCAGATTGATCCAGTACACCAGCATCGCGTTGGCATCACTCAGGTGGTCAGGTATGCGCTGCCAGAGTTGGGTTAAAAAGCTGCGCTCCAGTCCTCTTGCACGCATACCTGCCAAAAGGGTGTTCAAGTCGTTTTCAGACAGGCTTCCTTCCTCATCCCATACCGCATGGGCTGCTTCACGCGCGGCTTTGCCCTCTGCAATGTGGTCAGCCACCCTTCGCAGGTTTTCAAGCAGCACCACCCGCAGCGTGGTGGGCATGGCCCACAACTCGCCCAGACTGAGCTGATTTACTTCCTGGTAGGCATGCAAGAACGCAGTGAAAAGTGCTGGGTCCAATACACTGTCAGTGTGTGCCACATAGGCCCATGCAATGCCGTACACGCGAGGTAATCCCGCCAGTGGTTTGCCTGTAAGCTTGGGCAGATCAGCATAATAGCGGCGCGGCACGCCTTCGTGAATTTGCTGCAGCTGCGCTTCAACAAGGTGAAAGTTGTCAAGCAGCCATTCAGCAGCAGGCGTAACGTAGTGACCGCTTTGCGAGATGGTGGCGATGTAGTCGTACGCTTGACGTAACGCAGCAATGTTGTCTTCAACGCGCGGAAAAAAAGTAAGGTTTTCACCCCACCCTGATGTTTTTTTGACGGTTTGAGCCTGTGACAGACTGCGGCCATGCTCTTCAAAACGTTGAGTGCCAAATAACTCTGCACGGATCAATGGCTCCGGCCCACCAAGGTTGTTTGTGAGTATTTTTCTGGCGTAGGTGCTTAAAGTTTCCAGCTTGTCAAGTGTGGCAGTTTTCACATTTTCAAACAATACCAACCATTGCCAGCAGGGCAGCCGCAACGACAGCAGCAGTCACCATGCGTGAAAACACGATGGTCTGTACCAGTTCGAGTGCAGCATGCAAAGTAAAAAACCGGCTGCGGTTACTGGCGCAGTTGTCCATGTGCGAAGCCAGCGCGGCGGTGTCAGACGATACAAAGTCGGAAGTTGGATGCGTAAATAGGGCGGCGGTTGTAAAAGTAGTCATGGTCTGCTCCAGGTGTATCAAGGGCGGCAACTTCGCGGCGCTATTTGGTAACTCAATGCGCACGCTTCAGCGTCAAGTTCATCCTACGCAGACACCCTACATTTACCCATCGGACTCTGCTGCACTTGATGTAGGACTGGAGCTTGGTGTCGGACACATGCTAAACAAGCATTACGTTAGATGCTATGTTTATAGGAGCTGCTTGCGCCCGTATTTATTGTGCGTTTAGTATTATTGATAGCTGGAAAGGTATTTTTTAAATGTTTTGGCCGCTTTTCAGTCTCACCTCGGGCTGCTATTGGCTAACAACCGCGAGGCCATCTCACAAGTCGAAAAAAATTACACCAGCGCCTGATGGTGCTCGAGTGCTTTGCTCCAATGCAGCACCTCAATGTTCTGACGCAGT
>JAYVEE010000377.1:0-2690 GCA_043749005.1 Polaromonas sp.
CTGGAGTTGAACCAGAACACAGAAGGTGCAGCGCCGATTGAAGAGCGTCCGATCCACTTTGTGAACATCCGCGAAATGGCGGGTTGGTCGGCCGAAGCGAAACAAGCCACACCCAAAATTGTTGCGCTGATTCAAGCGGCAAGTTTGCCGCCACCGGAGCCCGTGGCTGCTGTCGAATACCGAAGCGAAGGGCGTTGTCTGGTCGTGGGCGCACCTGAGGCTTGTGAACAGGCCGCAAAGCTGCTTGGCGACGCCATCGAGGTGACAATCTTGTTGACTGCGCCAGCCCGTGCAGGCGGCAGGGACGTAATTGGCAGCATGGAGGTTGGCATCAGTCAGCGGCACGAGATCGAAGTGCAAAGCGGCGAGCTGGTGTCGCTCACAGGACGCCTGGGTGCTTTTGAGGCCACCTGGACAAGCGTAAACCCAATTGACCTGGATGTGTGTACCCGCTGCAACGCCTGTATTGCCGTCTGCCCGGAAGGGGCGATTGACCTGAGTTACCAGATTGATCTGTCGCGCTGCAAATCCCACCGTGATTGTGTGAAAGCCTGCGACGCGGTAGGAGCGATTAATTTTGCCCGAGAGGCACGCCAAACCACCGCTTCTTTTGACATGGTGCTCGATTTGCGTGAAGCCCCAGCCACCGCGACATTTACTCAACACGCGCCGCCCCAGGGTTACCTGCACGCAGGCAGCGACTCTGGCAAGCTGATTCAGGCCGTGCTGCAATTGGGCGCCATGGTGGGCGTGTTTGAAAAGCCGAAGTTTTTCAAATACCAAAATAATCTGTGCGCTCACAGCCGCAATGAGCAAATTGGTTGCTCGGCGTGCATTGACGTTTGTTCGGCGGTGGCTATCCGCAGTGATGCCAGGCTCAAGGGCAAAACAATGGGCAAAGAGCGCCGTTATTCCAATGCGGTTCCCGACCCAAAAGGCCAGGGTGGCGGCATCGTGGTCGATCCGCATTTGTGTATAGGCTGCGGGGCCTGTACAACGGTTTGCCCTACCGGCGCCATCAGCTATGCGCTGCCCACAGCAGTGGACATGGGACGGCGGGTGCAGACGCTTTTGCGTACATACGCGCAGGCTGGTGGCCAAGGTGCCGTTTTGCTGTTCCATTCGGATGGCAGCGGTACCAAACAACTAGAGTCATTGGCCCGGCAAGTGCAGGTTCAGAAAAAGTTGCGTGGCTTGCCTGCCCGCATGCTGCCTATTGCGCTTTGGCACAACGCCAGTGTGGGTTTGGAGGTGTGGTTAACGGCGCTGGCGCAAGGGGCCAATCAGATTGCCGTACTGTTGTCTGGCGACGAAGCACCGCAATACCGTACCGCACTGGCCGATCAAATGGCGGTAGGTCAGGCTGTGATGTCTGGGTTGGGTTATTCAGGCGTGCATTTTCATTTGATTGAAGGTGCTGATTCCGCTGCATTGGACCGGGTCCTGCACTTTGTACCCGCTACGACTGTTCAGCAAATGTCGCCAACCGCTGTGTTGCCTGGCAAGCGTCCCAGTCTGGATTCAGCGATTGACCATTTGACGGCTCAAGCTGCACAGATGAAGGCCACTTTGCCAGAGGTTATCGTGCTGCCCAAAGCTTCCCCCTTGGGCAGCCTGATCGTAGACGCAGACAAATGCACCATGTGCCACAGCTGCGTTGGTGCTTGCCCGTCTTCTGCCCTGGCTGACAACCCCGAGGCTCCCCAATTGCGGTTTATAGAAAAAAATTGCGTGCAGTGTGGCCTGTGTGTATCGACCTGCCCCGAAGGCGCGCTGCAATTGGCTCCCCGCCTGTGGTTGGCCGACGAGGGCAAGGCGCGCAAATCTCAACGAGTGCTGCATGAAGTCAAGCCCTTTTGTTGCATTCGCTGCGCTAAACCTTTTGCAACCTTGCCCGCCATCGAAGCCATGCTGGCTCGCATTGGCAACCATCCGGCTTTCGCCGGCGCGGGGGGGCAACGTCTGCGCATGTGCAGTGACTGCCGCGTGATTGACATGCATTCCAACCCGAACGAAGTGACGATCAAGGACATCTGATGGCTGAAGTATTGAATCAAGGCACGGCGGTGCCCGTGGGGTTTTCGAGTGTTGATGAAGATGCCGAAATTGAACGCGCTGAAATTTATGGACTGCTGGCTCGCCTGTGGCTGAGCCCGCCCGACGCAGAGTTGTTGCATCAGTTTGCCGTTGCGGTGACGCAAGCTCCTGTGCAAGGTGCTTTTTTGGAGGAGCCTTGGCAGGCGCTGGTGCACGCCATGCGTGAAACGACCGTAGAGGTCGCCAGGGCGGAATTTGAGGCCCTGTTTCACAGCACCGGCAAGGCTGAAGTATTTCCCTACGGCTCCTACCATCTTGTCGGCGCCTTGAACGAACGCCCCTTGGTGGCGTTGCGGACGGACATTGCAGCCCTGGAGCTCGCCAGCAGTGCTGCCGAGGGCGAAACCGAAGATCACGTTTCATTTCTGTTCGAGGTTATGCGTTATCTGATTGCCGGTGATGATTTGTCCATCTGCAATCTGGAGCAGCAGCGCAGGTTCTTCCGCGCCCATATACAAACCTGGGTGGGCACTTCGCTGTGTGAAGGGGTTGAGGCCAGTCAGAAGGCCAGGATATACGCGGCGGTCGCGCGGTTTTGTCGCTCGTTTGTTGAGGTCGAAACCCAGGGTTTCGACATGATCGAATAACTGATG
>JAYVEE010000378.1:0-2688 GCA_043749005.1 Polaromonas sp.
TTTGTGCGAGCGCAAAGTGGCCCCAAAATTCGCGTTGGTTATTGGCCGATAGCGGCAGGGCTGCCTTTTTATGCAGCCGTCGAGCTGGGTTACTTCAAGGATGCTGGTGTCAATGTTGAGGTGGTCCGCCTGGCTGCCGCGCAGCAAATCATGGAAGGCATGCTGGCAGACCGCTTGGACGGCTGCGCCAACGGCACCGGCTCGGGCAACATTGCCATAGGCGAGCTGGCAGCGCCGGGCAGCTTCAAAATCTTTTGTGCCAACCCCAGCAACGTCAAAAATGTGCTCGACGTTGTCATCGTGCCGATCAACAGCACAGCCAAAACCATGGCTGATTTAAAAGGTAAAAAGGTGGGTTCGGGACCCGGCATTCAAAATGTCACGCTGGCCAAAACCATTTTGGAGCGCGGCGGTGCAACAGGCGCAACGGTCACTGAGCTGCCGATTGCCCAGCATGTGGCCGCACTGGCTGCGGGCCAGCTGGATGGCTGCTACACGCTGGAGCCCACAGGCACGATTGGCCGGCTGAACGGCACAACCCGCACGCTTGAAGCGGGTGTGATTTCCAAATATGTGCTGGGCGACCCCATGGCCCCCTGGTTTGGTGGCTCGGCAGCGCTGACGTCAGCCTTTATAAAAAAACATCCTGAAGATACCAAGAAATACATCGCCGCTTACGCCAAAGGCGTGAACTACGTGCGCAGCAAAAATGTTGAAGCTCGGCAATTTCTTAAAAATTACACCGCGATTGAGGGACCACTGACCGCAGAAGTACCGCTGGCGGCTTACACGATGTTCAATGAATTCACGCCTGCCGACGTCGGCCACTTCCAAAAGTTTTTGGATCTGTTCACGGACCGCGGCGTGTTTGCGTCACGGTTGATGGTGGACTCCATGTTGTACAAAGGCTGAAATCATGACAACGGACAACCTGGCGGCTAGGGCGGTACCAGCAAGCCCTGCGGGCGCACTTTGGGCACCGCAAACAGTGACTGCAGCAACCGTTGCACACACGCCCGCCTGGGACAGGGCCTTACCCTTCGTAGGGCCGGTGTTGCTGCTTCTTTTATGGGACATGGTTGTCCGCTTTGGCATGGTCAAGGCCATCTTGCTGCCGCCGCCCATAGACACCGTGCTGGCGCTGGTCAGTGGCCTGGCGGGTGGGCCGTTATTGACAGATTTTGGTGTCACGTTATGGCGCACCGTACAGGCTTTTTTGATCGCTGCAACGGTCGGTGTGCCTTTGGGCATTGCGCTGGGCAGCAACGAAAAGTCTTACCGCAGCGTCGAATTTTTAATTGACTTTTTCCGCTCCACACCTTCGTCTGCATTGATCCCGCTGTTCATGATGATCTTTGGCATTTCAGACATCAACAAAGTCGCTATTGCTGCATTTGGTGCTTTTTTGATTGTGATTTTCAACAGCGCATACGGCGTGATGAATGCCCGCAAGCAGCGTGTCATGGCCGCCAAAGTCATGGGCGCATCGCGCTGGCAGGTTTTTAAAGATGTGCTGGTATGGGAAAGCCTGCAACCCACCTTTGTCGGTTTGCGCTCTGCTGTGTCGATGGCCCTGGTGATTGTGATCGTGGCTGAAATGTTTATTGGCGCAGACAACGGCCTGGGCAACCGCATCATCAATGCGCAGCAGGTCATGCGCGTCAAAGACATGTATGCGGCCATTTTGTCGGCGGGTGTGATGGGTTATGCGCTGAATGTCTTGTTTTTGATTGCTGAAAAACGCATCGTTCACTGGAGTGGCAGATGAGTGAAGTCTTAAACGCGGCGGTATTCGCCGACATACCTGTTCCCGCTTTCAAGCCGGGCCCGGCAGGCACGCACATCACCATACGTGGGCTGACCAAATACTTTGCCGGCTGGCCGTTGTATGAAAATTTTAATCTGGACATTCCCAAGAATAAAATCGTGTCGGTGTTTGGCCCCAACGGTTGCGGCAAGTCGACCCTGATCAACATGATTGCCGGGCTGGTGCCAACTGACAGCGGAGAAATTTTGTTTGATGGCAAATCGCTCAAAGACACCAAGATTGGTTACGTATTTCAAAATTACCGTGAGGCCTTGTTCCCGTGGATGCGTACCATCGACAACATCGCCTACCCGCTCAAGCTGGAAGGCAAATCAAAAGCCGAAGTAGACCGCCGCATGGCCGAACTGGTGGCTTCGTTTGATGTGAAGTTTGACCTGAATCGCTACCCGTACGAGCTGTCTGGCGGGCAACAGCAAACGGCGTCCATCATGCGGGCGCTGGCGCCCAAACCCGAGGTGCTGTTTCTGGATGAGCCATTTTCAGCGCTCGATTTTGAGATGACACTATTCATTCGTGAAAAGCTGCAGGAAGTTTTCATGCAAACCGGCACAACGATGCTGCTGGTGTCGCATGACCTGGAAGAAGCAGTGTACCTGGCCGACCAGGTTCTGCTGCTAACCAAACGGCCTACCAGAGTGGCTGAAATATTGCATTACGGGGACCCCAGGCCGCGTACCACCGAGACCCTGTCAGAGCCCAGCTTTATCACCGCCAAAAAGCGCAGCCTGGAGATCTTCCAGCGTGAAGTGCGACGTTAAAACCATGGCAACAAGGCGCAGCGCATGAACGAAGCTGATGTACTGAATTACGTCAACAGCACGGCCGTATTGTTGAGCATTCCCATGGACGCTGCACGCGCT
>JAYVEE010000379.1:0-2688 GCA_043749005.1 Polaromonas sp.
AGCACCATAGCAACAGATTCGGGTAATTCATTGCCGTCGGCCATGTGACGATCAAGCAGCAGTTGAGCCTGTTTCGCGCCGTCCTTGACAGCAAAGCTGCTGGGAATGCGGAACGGATCAAAACCGTGCATGTTGCGACCGGTCGGAAGAACGGCTGGCGTACGCAAAATGTCTCCTCCTGGCGCTGGCCGGATGAAGCGTCCATCCAGGGCGCGCAGCATGGCATCAACTTCAGTGTCTTTGGCCAAAATGAGATTGGCATGCTGCAGTTCAGCCAAGACTGACATGGACAACTCGTCACGGTCCATACTTCCTGCTTTCACGGCATGCTCGACGCTGTGTCCTGCCACCAGCGCTTCAACCGCTGCGCGCGGCAACTGCAGACCATGCGAAGCGTCGGCCATGGCCAGCAGCATCTCTACACGCTCTGCAGCACTTGGCGCACGACCAGCTACATGCAAACCGTGAGGGATCAGCGTGTATTCCAGTTCCAGCATCTGTGTGGCCAGCAGGGCAACTTTGTTGTCTGCATCACCATTTTTGCCTGCATCCCAAGAGGGGCTGGCTTCAGCAAGATTAAGTTCAACAGCTTGCGCCTGAAGCAGCACCGCAAATTCACAGCGCTCGGCTGCGTCTGGCTCCATGACGCGCCAGCGTTCGATGGACGCCTTGAGGTCGTTGAGCCCTTTGTACAAGCCGGCCTGCGCAACTGGAGGAGTCAGGTAACTGATGAGGGTAGCGCCTGACCTTCGTTTGGCAATCGCACCTTCTGATGGGTTGTTTGAAGCGTAGAGGTAGACATTGGGCAAATCGTCAATCAGGCGGTCAGGCCAGCACGCGCCAGACATACCGCTTTGTTTTCCGGGCATAAACTCCAACGCACCGTGCGTGCCAAAGTGCAATACGGCGTTGGCTTTGAAGTCTTCGCGCAGGTAGCGGTAAAACGCCGAAAACGCATGAGTCGGTGTCAAGCCTTTTTCAAATAGCAGGCGCATAGGGTCGCCTTCGTAACCAAACGATGGCTGGACGGCGATCATGACATTGCCAAACTGTTTGCCCAGTACCAGGATGGCGCTGCCATTGCTAAGTTGCTTGCCAGGTGCCGGTCCCCATTGGGCTTCGATTTCCTTGAGCCAGCGCTCGCGTTTGACATGATCGTCAGTCGGGATCAAGGCGTGGACGTTGGCATCTGCGCCGTGCATTGCCGCGTTGCCTTGAAGAATACTATCCCGCAGCGTGTCAACAGTGGCAGGCATGTCCACTGAATAGCCCCGTGTCTTCATGGCGGTCAACGTGTGAAAAAGCGACTCAAACACCGATAGATAAGCTGCACTTCCAACATTGCCCGCATTGGGTGGGAAATTGAAGATAACAATGGCAACCTTGCGCTGCGCAACTTCTGTACGGCGCAGAGCCACCAGTTTGTCGACTCTGGCGGCCAGCATCAGGGCGCGCTCTGGACACGATTGCATGTCCTGGGCGCTGTCGCTGGCCTTAAAAGTACATGAGTGATGGCAGCCCGTGCAGGTCACGCCCGCGGCACCGGGACGGCCGCCAAATACGATCGGACTAGTCGCCCCGTCCAGCTCGGGAATGGCCACCATGATGGTACTTTCAACAGGCAACAAGCCGCGCTCGGAAGCCCCCCATTGCTCCAGATTTTGAAACTCAACCGGATGAGCCGCGACATAAGGTACATCCATTTTTGCGAGCACTTCCTCGGCTGCCTTTGCGTCGTTGTAAGCCGGGCCGCCCACCAGCGAAAAGCCGGTCAATGAAACCACTGCGTCTACAACCACCTGGCCATCTTTGAAAAAGTACGCATCAATCGCAGGGCGCGAATCGAGCCCTGCTGCAAAAGCTGTCACTACTCGCAGTCCACGAGATTCAAGCGCAGCAATCACACCGTCGTAGTGGCCTGCATTATGCGACAGCAAATATGAACGCAACACCAGCACGCCGACCGTGCCCTTCGCCTGTTCTGCAGACAGTGTTGGCAGGGCTGACGAGTCTTCAGAAAACCGGCCGGGCATGCGTGGGTGATAAACACCGACATCGGGATACTCGACGGGCGCCGGTACTTTGGTCAATCCGCGCAAGCTCCGACGGGGGCCGTCTGCGCCACGATCCACCACATGGCGGATCAGGTTGAGCATGTTCTCGTCTGAACCACCTAGCCAATACTGCAGGGTCATGAAATACGCACGAACATCTTGCGCAGTACCCGGAATAAAACGCAGCATTTGTGGAATACGACGCAACATCTTCATTTGCGCTGCACCGCCAGTGGCTGCTTTTTCCTTGGGGCCGCGCAGTTTTTTCAGCAAGGCCATAGGCCCGCTGGCGGGCTTGTCCATATCGAACTTGCCAAGCCGAGTCAGTTTGACCACTTCAGTAGCGGACATCATGCAAATCATGGCATCGCAGTGATCACGTCGGGCGCGCAAGTCATCCAGAATCGGCAGGAAATGGTCTTCGAGGAACAGCATGCCCGCGACAACGATGTCTGCCTGTGCGATGTCGGCCTTGCAGCGTGCAATGGCAGCGTCGTTGCCGGCGTATTCAGATGCAGCATGCATCGACAAGTGCAACCCTGGGATCTCGCGCATGAGTGATGCATGCACGCGTAGGGTGGAGCTTGCCAGGTGGGTATCCATCGACACCACTACAACACGTATGGACGGCGGC
>JAYVEE010000380.1:0-8962 GCA_043749005.1 Polaromonas sp.
CTGAGCAAACCGCGCTGCGTGAAGTGACGCTGTCACTCGATGTGCCTCAAGTGCCGCGAAGTGAACAACCTTTTGTGCGCATGCGCGAATCAGCGGCAGCGCTGGCAAGCAGCATGGACGGCGTGGTGATAGACGATAACGGCAACCCGATTGCGCCAGAGGCGATGGACGTGATTGGCAACGAACTGGAACAACTCTATGACACGCTCGATGAACGCGATTTGTCGGCTGGCTCGGTTCTGGCTCGGCGGCTTTTTAGTTAAGCACTGTGCCTGAAGACCTTTTCAGCAGCGCGCCGACAGGTCTGTCTGCCAGTTCAGAGCGTATCCAGGAATTCCACAAGAAGCTGCATGTGCATGCCCACAGATACTACGTGCTGGACGATCCGTCAATTCCCGACGCAGAGTACGACCGGCTGTTCAGGGAACTGCAAGCGCTGGAAGCGCAGCACCCTGAATTATTGACACCCGATTCGCCTACCCAACGTGTTGGCGGCAAGGCGCTTGACCAGTTTGCCAGTGTGCGCCACAAAGTGCCCATGCTGAGCATTCGCACAGAGACCGATACTGAAGCAACCGGTGCGCAAAACTTTGACACCCGCGTTCGTAAGGAGCTGGGGTTGACAGCGACGGATCCGCCAGTCGAATACGTGGCTGAACTCAAATTCGACGGGCTGGCGATGAGCCTGCGTTATGAAGGCGGCGTGCTGGTGCAAGCCGCCACCCGAGGCGACGGTGAAACCGGTGAAGACGTGACTCAGAACATCCGCACCATCAGGCAGATACCGCTTCGGCTACCACAGGACGCACCTGAAATCATTGAGGTGCGTGGCGAGGTTTACATGCGGCGCGATGACTTTGAAGCGCTCAACGAGCGGCAGCGCGCCAAAATTGCACAGGGTATGAAAGGCGAAAAAACTTTCGTCAATCCGCGCAATGCAGCCGCTGGGGCGGTGCGCCAGCTTGACCCGGCCATTGCAGCGCAACGACCCTTGAGTTTTTTTGCCTATGGCCTGGGGGATATCACCTCGGCAGACAGCGGCGGCCCGGCCTTTAAAACCCATTTTGAATTGCTGCAGGCCCTAAAAATATGGGGTTTTCCGGTTGCAGACCAAACAATACGGGCGCAAGCAGCTCCTGAATTAATAGCATATCACCAGCAAATGGGGCAAGCGCGGGACAGCCTGCCGTTTGACATCGACGGTGTGGTTTACAAGGTCAACAGCCTGGGGCTGCAAAAGCAATTGGGTTTTGTCAGCCGCGAGCCGCGCTGGGCAGTAGCACACAAGTACCCGGCGCAAGAGCAACTGACCACCGTTATCAGCATTGACGTTCAGGTGGGCCGCACTGGCAAACTCACGCCGGTAGCCAAACTGGCGCCGGTGTTTGTCGGTGGCGTCACGGTAACCAACGCCACACTTCACAACGAAGATGAAGCCCGCCGCAAGGACGTGCGGGTAGGCGATACGGTGGTGGTACGGCGAGCCGGTGATGTGATTCCTGAAGTCGTCAGCGTGTTGCTGGACAAGCGCGTGCCTGGCGCAACAATTTTCACCATGCCGCGGATTTGCCCGGTATGCGCTTCAAGCGCGGTGCGGGAAGACGGAGAGGCTGACTACCGCTGCACGGGTGGCCTGTTTTGCGGCGCACAGCGCAAAGAAGCCATCTTGCACTTTGCCCACCGCCGCGCGGTTGAGGTCGATGGCCTGGGCGACAAGCTGGTCGAGCAATTGGTTGACGCCAACATCATTCGCAGACTGCCGGACTTGTACAAGCTGGGCTTGACGGCACTTGCTAACCTGGACCGCATGGCTGACAAATCGGCTACGAATCTATTGAGTGCGATTGAAGAATCAAAGCAGACCACATTGCCTCGGTTTGTGTTCGGCCTTGGCATTCGCCATGTGGGCGAAGCAACGGCGAAAGAGCTGGCAAGGCACTTTGGCAAGCTTGACGCCATCATGGATGCTACTGAAGAACAATTGCTGGCTGTCAGCGACGTCGGCCCCATCGTCGCCAAAAGCCTGCGTACTTTTTTTGACCAGCCGCACAACCGTGAAGTGGTTGAACAACTGCGGGCTTGCGGCGTAATGTGGGAGGAGGGCGAGCCAGCCGCAATTACACCCAAGCTGCTGTCAGGCAAAACCTTCGTCATTACTGGTACGCTCCCATCCCTCAGCCGCGACCAGGCTAAAGACATGCTGGAGGCAGCAGGTGCCAAAGTGGCTGGTAGTGTCAGTAAAAAAACAGATTATTTGCTGGCGGGTTCGGATGCTGGCAGCAAGCTGGACAAGGCTGTAGTTTTTGGCGTGATAGTGATTGATGAAACACTTTTAATGAATATGCTCAACCCATGACCATTCACACTATCCTGAAAATGGGCGACGCGCGCCTCTTGCGCATCGCCCCACCCGTCCTGCAATTCGACACCGATGAGCTACACCTGCTCATCAGAGATATGTTTGACACCATGCGTTCCGTCAACGGCGCAGGACTGGCTGCGCCTCAGATTGGGATTGATTTGCAGCTGGTGATTTTTGGCACTGACGCGCCGAATCCGCGCTACCCGGATGCGCCATTGATACCGCGCACTGTGCTGCTGAATCCGGTGATCACGCCCCTCAGCAACATTGAAGAAGACGGCTGGGAAGGGTGCTTGTCAGTGCCTGGCTTGCGGGGCGTTGTGCCGCGTTTTTCGCAAGTCAGGTATACCGGATTTGACCCATACGGTGATGCAATTGATCGCGTTGTTGAAGGCTTTCATGCGCGGGTGGTACAACATGAATGCGATCACTTGATTGGCAAGCTGTACCCGATGCGTATCAAGGACTTCACGCAGTTTGGTTTTACCGAGGTGTTGTTTCCGGGGCTTGACGCCTCAAACGACGACTAAGCATTCAAGGCCTTCAACAGTTCGGTTTCAATCGCAATCTGCGCGCGGTTGTGCTGCAGCTCCGGGCCACTGATCAAAAACGTGTCTTCAACCCGCTCACCCAGCGTGGTAACTTTGGCCAGTTGTAGATTAATGCCATGCTTGGCCAAAATGCGGGCGATCAGATACAGCAATCCGGCGCGGTCGCTCGCTGATACGCTGAGCAACCACCTTTGGGCTTTTTCGTCGGGCCGCAAGTCAACTCGTGGCGCTATCGGGAAGCTCTTGACCCGGCGAGATATGCGGCCCATGCTGGGCGGTGGCAACTCGCCGGGTATTTCAATTGTTTTGTCCAGCTCGGCTTCGACCATGGCCGCAAGCTCGCGAAAGTGGTCGTTTTCACCACTTAAATCCGGGCTGACCACCTGAAAAGTATCCAGCGCATAACCGTTTTTGGCAGTGTGAATCTTGGCATCCAGAATGCTGAAGCCCGCCTGGTCGAAGTAACCGCAAATGCGGGCAAACAGGTCTGGCGCATCTGGCGTGTATACCAGCACCTGCATGCCATCACCTGCTGATGAGCGGCGTGCCCGCACGATGGCTTTGGCTTTGCCAGCATAACGGGAGAGCTGGCGCGCGTGCCAGGCAATATCACTTGCGTCGTGGCGCATGAAGTAGCTTATGTCCAGCGTTTCCCACAGCGCTTTATGCCCTTCAAAAGGCTCGGCGTGTAGTGCCAGTGTGGTCAATGCCTCTCGCTTGCGGGCTTCGACCTCGGCATCGGCGTCCGGTGCGCGGCCACCGAGTACGCGCAACGTGTAGCGGTACAAGTCTTCGAGCAGCTTGCCTTTCCAGGCGTTCCATACCTTCGGGCTGGTGCCGCGGATGTCGGCCACCGTCAGCAAATACAGTGCGGTGAGGTAGCGCTCGTTACCCACGCGCTGGGCAAAAGCGGCGATGACTTCAGGGTCACTCAGGTCTTCTTTTTGCGCAATGCGGCTCATGCTCAAGTGCTGGCCGACTAAAAATTCAGCCAGTTTTGCGTCTTCACCCATGATGCCGTGCTGGCGGCAAAACACGCGCACGTCGTTGCACCCCAGCACTGAATGGTCGCCGCCTCGGCCTTTGGCTATGTCATGAAAGAGGGCGGCAATGTACAAAATCCACGGTTTGTCCCAACCTGCAGCGAGTTGTGAGCACATCGGGTATTCATGCGAATGCTCAGCCATAAAAAAGCGGCGCACATTACGCAGCACCATCAAAATGTGCTGGTCCACCGTGTAAACATGAAAAAGGTCATGCTGCATTTGCCCGACGATTTTGCGAAACACCCACAAATAGCGACCCAGCACCGATGTCTGATTCATCAGCCGCATGGCATGGGTAATGCCTTCGGGCTGCTGCAAGATGGCGCGAAAAGTGTTGCGATTGACTGGGTCATTGCGAAAACTGGCAGTCATGACACCACGTGCGTTGTACAGGGCGCGCAGCGTACGGGCTGACAGGCCTTTGATACCGACGGTCGATTCGTACAGCAAAAAGGTCTCAAGAATCGCATGCGGACTGCGCACGTACAAATCATCGCTTGCAACTTCAAGCATGCCCGCATTGTCGGAAAAACGCTCGTTAATACGGCGCAGCGGGTAAGTGTTCGGGTTCAGGCGTTCTTCAATGTTCAGCAACAAAATCTGATTGAGCTGCGCCACTGCTTTGGCTGCCCAGTAATAGCGCTTCATCAAAGCTTCGCTCGACCTGCGCAGCAAGCGGCCATTAGAGTCAATCTGGCTGGTGTAGCCAAAGCTTTCAGCCACAACAGTCTGCAGGTCAAACACCAGACGGTCTTCACGCCTGCCGGCCAGTAAATGCAGCCGGGCACGAACCAGGCTGAGCAGCGCTTCATTTGCCTTGATTTGCTTGACCTCAAACGGCGTGGCCAAACCGTTTTTTGCCAAGTCGTCCCAGGACGTTGCCAGACCCGCTGCCTGTGCCACCCACAAAATAACCTGCAAATCACGCAGGCCGCCAGGCGACTCTTTGCAATTGGGTTCCAGCGCGTAGGGTGTGTTTTCAAACTTGTTGTGGCGCTGGCGCAGCTCCAAAGTTTTGGCAATAAAAAATGCCTTGGCATCGAGTACGTCTGCCAGTTGCGTTTGCAGGCGGGAAAAGTTTTTTTTCGAACCAACAACCAGCCTGGCCTCCAGCAAGGATGTTTGTACCGTCACATCTTTGGTAGCTTCAAGTACACAGCCAGCCACCGTACGCACGCTTGAGCCAATCTCCAGCCCGCTGTCCCAGCAGTTGCTGATAAAAGTTTCAATTCTTGCCTTGAGCTGAGGGTTGTCGTCCACCTCGCTGTTGTCAGGTAAGAGCAGCAACACATCCACATCAGAGTGCGGAAACAACTCGCCCCGGCCATAACCGCCAGCAGCAACCAGACACGCATCGGGTGCTAAGTCTGCCAGAACCCACAGCTTTTGAAGCGTTACGTCGGTGTGTTGGGCCAGCTTTCGCAGCAGGCCATGAATGCCGCGTGTGGATGCACCGCTGGTAGCAAGCGATTTGAATAGCGCAGTTTTACCAGCGCGATATTGCTCGCGTGCCAGAGCCAACTCAGGCATGTTTGGCTTTCAGGTCAGGCCGCTACTACTTCTTGCGCGCTGGCTTGCAACACAAAGTCCGGTATGGGTGGGCTGCCGGCTGACAGGGTCAGTACTTCGTAGCCTGTCTCAGTCACGAGCACGGTGTGCTCCCACTGGGCAGACAGCGAATGGTCGCGCGTAACTATGGACCAGCCATCTTTTTCAGGACCGTCCTTGATGTCGCGTTTACCTGCGTTAATCATCGGCTCAATGGTAAAAATCATGCCAGGCTTGAGCTCTTCAAGCGTGCCGGGCTTGCCGTAATGCAGCACTTGTGGGTCTTCATGAAACTTTTGCCCGATGCCGTGGCCGCAAAACTCACGCACGATTGAAAAGCCCTGCCTTTCGGCAAACTGCTGAATCGCAAAACCAATGTCGCCTAACCTGATGCCGGGTTTAACGCGCATGATGCCTTGCCACATCGCTTCAAAAGTGATGCTGCAAAGGCGCTTGGCAGCAATCGAGCAATCACCGACCAGATACATGCGGCTGGTATCTCCGTGCCAGCCGTCTTTGATGACCGTCACGTCCACATTCACAATGTCGCCTTTTTTAAGTGGCTTGTCATTCGGTATGCCGTGGCACACCTGGTGATTGACTGACGTGCAAAGAGATTTGGGGTAGGCCGCATAGCCCTGCGGCTTGTAGCCCAGCGTGGCGGGTATGGTGTGCTGGACGTGCGTCATGTAGTCATGCGCCAGGCGGTCAATTTCGTTGGTGGTGAGGCCCGGTTTGATGTGCGGCGTGAGATAGTCCAGCACTTCAGAAGCCAGTTTGCCTGCCACTCGCATGCCTTCGATGCCTGCGGAGTCTTTGTAGGTAATCGTCATAACCTTGATTATCCCACCGCTATTCAGGCCCTGCAGAGGGTAGTGTCAAGCTAAAATTCGGTTTGCCCCCAACTTTCCACAGGCCACCCACACCGTGACACTGCATTTGACTACTTTTGAAGGTGACAGCGCGACTGAAGTACCCATTTCCGCACTCAGTGACTTTCGCGCCAAACAGCTGTTACCCAAACTTCAGGCCATCGACAGCAAAATTGTGGGTATCGGTGCCAGATATGTGCATTTTGTCGCCACTGATCTGCCGTTAGCGCCTGAACAAAAAACTCAGCTTGCAGCGCTGCTTACTTACGGCGAACCTTGCAAGTCGCAAGACGGAAAAAAGCTTGAAGAGGCTGTCTTTATCGTTTCGCCCCGCCTGGGCACGGTGTCTCCTTGGGCGTCAAAGGCCACTGACATTGCCCGCAACTGTAATTTGGCAATCAGGCGCATCGAGCGCATTATTGAATACCGCGTTTTGCTGAAGTCTGGCCTGTTTGGCAAAGCTGCATTGACAAGCGGGCAACGCCACCAAACCGCCGTTTTGCTGCATGACCGCATGACCGAGAGCGTAATGGCGGACCGTGAACAGGCTGCAGCATTGTTTTCTGAACTGCAGGCTGCGCCATTGCAAACTATTGACTTGCTGAACGGTGGAAAGGCTGCGCTGGAAAAAGCAAATGCCGAGTTTGGCCTGGCCTTGGTTGCTGATGAAATCGACTATCTGGTCAATGCTTTCACTCAACTCGATCGCAACCCCACCGATGTTGAGCTGATGATGTTTGCGCAAGCCAACAGCGAGCACTGCCGCCACAAGATTTTTAACGCTGACTTCACGATTGACGGCATACCTCAGCTGCTCAGTCTGTTCGGCATGATCCGCAACACTGAAAAGCTGAACCCACAGCACACGGTGGTTGCATATTCAGACAACGCATCGGTCATGGAAGGCTCCAAGAGGCAGATTTTTTATGCAAAATCAGCTTGTAGCCCAATAAATACCCGTGCAAGCAGCTATCATAAGTATAGTGAATCAAACGATGTGCTGACCCATGTGCTGATGAAGGTAGAAACCCACAATCACCCCACAGCGATTTCGCCTTTCCCTGGTGCATCAACCGGCGCAGGCGGAGAGATACGCGATGAAGGCGCAACAGGGCGCGGCTCCAAACCAAAAGCTGGTTTGACGGGTTTCACGGTTTCCAAATTATTTGAGGGTGATTACGGCAAACCTGACCACATTGCCAGCCCGTTGCAAATCATGCTGGAAGGACCACTCGGTGGCGCGGCTTTTAACAACGAATTTGGTCGTCCCAACCTGAACGGTTATTTTCGGGAATACGAGCAAACCGCTCAAGGCCAGCGCTGGGGTTATCACAAACCCATCATGATTGCGGGCGGCGTCGGCACGATTGATGCCGCACTGACAAAAAAGATTTTGTTTCCGGCCGGAACATTGCTGATCCAACTCGGCGGGCCGGGGATGCGCATTGGCATGGGCGGCAGCGCAGCCAGCTCAATGGCCAGTGGCACCAACGCGGCCCAGCTTGACTTTGACTCGGTACAGCGCGGCAACCCCGAGATTGAAAGGCGCGCGCAAGAGGTGATCAACCAGTGCGCTCAACAAGGTGCCGCCAACCCGATTCTGGCGATTCACGATGTGGGCGCGGGCGGCTTGTCGAATGCGTTCCCTGAGCTGACGAACGACGCAGGTCGGGGCGCACGCTTTGATTTGCGCGCTGTGCCGCTCGAAGAAAGTGGTTTGAGCCCGAAAGAAATCTGGAGCAATGAAAGCCAGGAGCGCTATGTGATGGCGATTGCGCCCGAGTCATTGCCCCAGTTCACAGAGTTTTGCGAACGTGAGCGTTGTCCGTTTGCAGTGATTGGCGTGGCGACTGAAGAGCGGCAACTCGTGTTGACGAATGCTTATTCAGATGCACCGGTGGACATGCCGATGGAGGTATTACTCGGCAAACCACCCAAAATGCACCGTGACATCAAATCCGTCAAGCACAGCATCAAACCCATCGACCTCACCGGGATTGACCTTCAAAAAAGTGCGATCGACGTTTTAAGCCACCCAACCGTAGCCTCCAAGCGTTTTCTTATTACCATCGGCGACCGAACGGTGGGTGGGCTCACGCACCGCGACCAGATGGTTGGCCCCTGGCAAGTGCCAGTGGCCGACTGCGCTGTGACGCTCGCTGACTACCAGGGCTTTGCGGGCGAGGCCATGGCCATGGGCGAACGCACACCGCTGGCCGTCACAAATGCAGCTGCTTCCGGCCGCATGGCAGTCGCTGAAGCCATCACCAACCTGTTGGCAGCACCGATTGAATTGCCACGCGTCAAGCTGTCAGCCAACTGGATGGCCGCTTGCGGCGAACCGGGCCAGGACGCTGCGCTGTTTGAAACCGTCAGAGCCGTGGGCATGGAGCTGTGCCCGGCGCTTGGCATATCCATTCCTGTCGGCAAAGATTCATTGTCGATGCGCACCACGTGGACGGACGATGACAAGAGTAAAAAAGTCACGTCCCCGGTGTCACTGATCGTCAGCGCCTTCGTCACTTTGGCCGATGTGCGCGGCACACTTAATCCGCAGCTCAACCGTGACGAGCCAGACACGAC
>JAYVEE010000381.1:0-2683 GCA_043749005.1 Polaromonas sp.
CGAAACGCTGGGTCAATCTGCTCGATGCGGTTGGTCACCCACAACGTGGGCACGATGTTTGATTCAAGAATCTGGTTTACCCAAGCCTTGCCATTGACCGAGCCGTTGGCAGGCGCGGGCATCTGGTCAGACCGCGCTAGCAACTGCGCTGCTTCGCTTGATATGGGTGGAAACACATCTTCAACTTCATCAAACAACAACGCCGAATGCTGGCTGCCTTTAAGAAACACCTGCGCAATTTGCAGCGAGCGGTAGCGATCGCGTCCACTCAACGAGTTGCCGTCGCGGTCAGCGTGTTCGACTTCAAACAAGTCCAGTCCGGCGGCTTGAGCCACCACTTTAGCCAGCTCGGTTTTACCTGTGCCCGGCGGGCCGTACAGCAGCACATTCACACCCTGCTCTTTGCCTGCTACTGCATTTTTTAGCAACGACACCAGCACATCAGCATCTTCCTTGACAAATGCAAAATCATTCAAAACCAGCTCGCTGCGTATGCTCGGCCGGGTGAAGACTGCCATCAGCTCATTGTTGTCACGGTACTCGCGCATCAGCACGGGCGGGAGTTTTTCACTGACTTTCATCAGGTCGGCCAGGTCAGTAATGTTGTGTTCGGAAATCAGATTTTCGATCATGCCTATGCGCTCCAGGCGCGAACCTGCGCGCAGCGCCTCAGCCAGTTCATGCGCCTTGACACCCGCCACATCGGCCAGCGCTGCATATGCTTCGGGTGCGTTGTTGACTTTGAACTCCACCAGCAGCGAGCGAAGATCTCTTTGATAACGGGCCAGCGTGCCGTACAACAACAGCGCACGCTCGGCGCGGTTCAGTTGCAGCAAATTTGCGAGTGCTTCGATATTTTTCTCCACCAGTGTGGACTGTTTTTTCAGCGCGTGCGTGAGGTACTCGCCCGTTGCAGCCAGCACTGAGAGCAAATCTTTCGGCTGGTCTTTCGCGTGCTCGTCAAGGTAAAAAAACAGAGTGCCCTCTTCGTAGGGGCCGCGCCAGGTGCCGTGGCGTTGCATGAATTCAGCGTCAGTCAATGCTTCGTGGCCGCGCCAAAAATCATTGTCCTTGCAGCGGCGGCCCAAAAATTCTCGCAAGCGCAAAAAGGCGGGCAGTGGCCACACCAGGTGCCTGCCGGACAGCGAGAGCAAGCTGTTCAGGTCGCGCCGCACATTGAACTTGCCGCCCTGGCGCGCTGCCAGTGTGAGCACAAAGTGCGAGCACATCAGGTCCAGCACGGGCGCGTCCTTCAGCCCGGGGGACAACAGCAAATCACCAGCGGAATACTTGGCCTTCATCACACCTCCAGAAATGGAAAAGAGCGCGCCATAAATGTCAGGGCTTTACCATAACGCAGCTTTCGACGGGTTGGAATACCTGGCACCTCCTGCGCGTGTGCAATACGCCACACATGCGAGTTGATAATCCATCCAAATTTGTAATACACATCAGCAGTGTTCAAATTCCCCGCCGCTCATCAAGGCCATTTTTCCGTCAGGACTCCACGTGATCACCCTCACCGATATTGAACGCGCTGCAGAGCGTTTACAGAATCACTTGCTCGATACGCCCTGCGTGGAGTCACGCACGCTGTCGCAAATCACGGGTGCGCAGGTCTATTTAAAATTTGAAAATTTACAGTACACCGCGTCGTTTAAAGAGCGCGGCGCGTGCAACAAGCTGGCTCAGTTAACGCTTGACGAACAGCGCCGTGGCGTGATTGCCATGAGCGGCGGCAACCATGCGCAGGGCGTGGCTTATCACGCACAGCGGCTTGGCATTCGCGCGGTGATTGTGATGCCGCGTTTTACACCGGGTGTGAAGATTGAACGCACACGCGGCTTTGGCGCAGAGGTGGTTCTGCACGGCGATACGCTGGACGAGTCCCGCACGCACGCCCTGAGCCTCGCCCGAAGCCAGGGCCTGGTATTTATTCACCCCTACGACGACGAAGCAATTGTGGCGGGGCAGGGCACGGTCGGGCTGGAAATGATGCGCGCTGTGCCCGACCTGGACACACTGGTCATCGCTGTTGGCGGCGGCGGGCTCATAGCTGGTATCGCCACGGCGGCCAAGGCAATCAACCCGCACATTGACATTGTGGGCGTACAAACCTCGCGTTTTCCCGGCATGGTCAACGCCATCAAAGGTACGCAGCACCCGCAAGGCAGCAGTACGATTGCCGACGGAATTGCTGTCGGCACGCCGGGGGTGATTGCCACTGCCATCATCAAGGAGCTGGTCAGCGACATGCTGATGGTCGATGAAGGCGATATTGAACAAGCCATGGTGATGTTGCTGGAGATTGAAAAAACATTGGTTGAAGGTGCAGGAGCCGCCGGGCTGGCAGCACTGCTGAAATACCCTGAACTTTTTGCCGGAAAAAAGGTTGGGCTCGTACTGTGCGGCGGCAACATTGACCCGCTGCTGCTGGCGTCTATCATCGAACGCGGCATGGTGCGTGCGGGCAGGCTGGCGCGCATCACCGTGAGCGTGCGGGACGTGCCGGGCGCATTGGCCAAAATCACCGCAACGGTTGCCGAGGCGGGCGCCAATATTGATGAAGTCCATCATCAGCGCGCCTTCACGTTGCTGGCCGCGCAAAACGTTGAGATTGAGCTGGTGATTCAGACCCGCGGCAAGGAACACATCCAGCAGGTGCTAGCAGCGCTGGGTCTGG
>JAYVEE010000382.1:0-2682 GCA_043749005.1 Polaromonas sp.
ACGGCCTGGGCGGGCTCCGAGCTAGCAGCAACGCCGGCGCGTCGTTCAGACGCTTCACCTCGACTCCATGCGGGCCGGACACAGTCTGGCTTCGGCCCACTGAGCGGTGGCGTGAGACGAAACACCGGCCGGCCACCACTGCCTGAGTTGGACGCACCGCCAGGACTCGAGTCTTGTTAACAGCGGTCACAGCATGCTGGACGACGATATGCTAGGCTTTGATACGCCGAGTGCAATTGTGCCCAACCCGTGTTGTTCGGTGCTCAAAGCGCGTGTGCTAGCTCCTCGGGGTCTTGGCCAGCGGCTCGTGTGTCGTTGCCGCGTTGAGAGCGCCTAGAAGTGCAACTGCAGACACGTCTGTCGCGCTCGGTGCTCGTCCGGTCTCCGCTGCGTCCACGCACGCTCATACGCCTTGTGAGTGTACTGTTCAGGTCTCAAAGCCAGCCGTTGCGGTATCGCTTCGCGGGGAGCAGCACAACCCTGACCCATCCCACTTTTTGGCCGGGTGACCCACCGACTGTGAGGATGTAAGTGGGTTATCCCCACCTCCATGCGCCACGGTTGTCGCCCACACTTGTCGGCGACAACTGCCCGACAACTGCCATAGGGCTGACAACTTTATGTTGTCAGTGTCGTTGTCACGGAGCCTCATGTGATAACCTGTGCGACAACCTGTGTATCCTGCTTCGCCGGCACTGCACAATCGCTGCAACGTGTCAAATACTGCTCCTTGACGCCGTCGTGTCAGAAGCAAGCAGCTTGGTCACGTTTACGGATGGCCACCACCGTCAGACGACCCATGGAGGTAGCCGAAGAGCTATGCGGTTGTCAATTGGCCCGGCACCAGCGCCGTCATGCACACGCCGCTGCCCATGAGCTGCACCTTAGTCGGTGGCGCGGCCGCAGTGATGTTCACAAAGCCCCTCCCCCAGCCTCCTTCGAACAGCGGAAACAAGAAGCCCCCCGCGAGGTGTCCAAACACGCTGCGCGTGCGTGTGCAGCAAGACGAGGCGTGCAGGCTTAGAGGGAGGTTGTCAGCGTCGTTGTCGCTTGACAACTTTTGGGTGACAACTTTCCCCTATGACAGTTGTCGGGCACTTGTCGCCGACAAGTGTGGGCGACAACCGTGGCGCATGTGGGTGGGGAAAACCCACTTACACCCTCACAACCAACCACTCATTTGGGACCCCCCCGCACCAAACGCAGCTACGATTTTACTGACTTTGACGAACAGGCTTCTAGTGCCGCCTATGCTGCGAAGGCTTGCGAGGAGAGCGCGGCTGACAAACGGAATTCCGAATTTTATGGGGTAAATAATTCGACAAGCGTAGTTGGCTGCTTGGCACCTTGGCTGTTGCATGACTTGATTGAATCACAATGTTTCAAAGCATATTTTCGCGCGCTCTTTGCAAAGAAGCTGAATCTGCTCCTGGATTTCCGATCGTTTTGCAGAATCGTAGTTAACTACGCAGCCATCAATCGCTGCCTGAAGTACCGCGATCTGCTTGTCTAACGCACGAATGCGTCTGCTCGGCCATCTCTTCAGGCCGTTCTTTCGACAAATTTTTTTCAAGACAGTTGGACAAATCTCTTAGAAACGTTGTTGAACGTTGTATGAGTAAGCACGTCGAATCAAGCCAATTGCGTTGCGTACCGAGCAGTTTTGCTGCCTCGCTGATTGGTCGGTCGAAGTAAATGGCCACCTTCGATATCTCAGTCTTGCCTTTTGCGTTCATGTCGTTGTGAACCTAAATGTTGACGACGTTTCGTTGCTGGTATGAAGGGTTGGTCAAAATTTTGTGTGTCCCTTCGTATGACATTCTTCCCAAACAATTCCCACCTTTCAAAGCGCAAAAAGGCCTGCTAAGAGCATCAGAGTCAGTGATAAAGCATACCGTTCGGACACTCACAGAGAAATGACGTTCTGCTCGTGCTTTTCCTTGATTCTATGTTGCACGCTTCCTGGGAAGAAACGTGCTAGCGTAGGTTTTAGAACGAGAAAACGCTCGCGACCCCAAAACGACGTTTTAAAACGTGAAAGGGAACACGGTCAAACAGGGAAGCTGGGAAGGGTCATTTCTTGTGAAGGGCTAACGTAGCCCCTGCCGCAGAATTCCCGTCCTTCTTCGACATTATTCTTTTTCTCATTCCCCTCCATTCTCGACATTCTGCCGCCAGGTTTCCGACATTCTGCTCGGTGCTACAGTGGTCCCACAGGCTATGTCAAGCCCAAAAAGGTCCCACTGTACAAAAAAGCACTGTTTAAACGCCGCCGCTCTGCCTCTCGAGCGTATGTGCTCGTGGTGCGTTAAATACTGGGTTCCTAGCAGCTGCCATCCGTAAAACACGCACTCAACAACGCACTTGGAGACCTTCAGGTGACTGGTTGCAGCCATGACATGACTGGCTGTGCCATGACATGACTGGTTGCAGCCATGGCGGACGGGTAGAGATAGGCTCAGTTGCGGTGAAAAACAGGTATTTGTTGCGTGTTTTCAAAAAAAAATGCCCTGTGGGACCATGCCACCACCGTTTTGCCCGGCATTCTGCCGGAAGTCCCACGCCGTCCGGGCGGTCGACATTATGCCGTTCTTGCTGCCGGAATTCTGCGGCAGGGGCTAGGGAACCCCTTTTTGATTCAGAGATAGAATTTTCCCTCTTTACAGGGGGTCGAGGGGGGGG
>JAYVEE010000383.1:0-2681 GCA_043749005.1 Polaromonas sp.
ACTGTTCATTTTGGGTGTGCCGCTGCCGATTGTTTCGCCATCGCTGCTGGTGGCTATTTTTGCGGGTGATGCACTAGCCAGCTGGGCCGCGCTGTTTGACGCGCGCGGTCCGCCCTTGACGGTCTGAACCTTCTCCTTTGTTGTTGCACGCGAGGCCGGCAGGTCTTTGTGCAGCTACTGCTTTTCAGATCTTGTTTTCAGGTTCATTCAGGTCAACCCATGCAACCATCATTTTCAAATAGTGCCGTCAGGCTGGCGGTACTGGCATTCGCTGCGCTGCACGCGCAAGCGGGCACAGCCCAAACGCCCCAGCTCAAAGAAATCACCATCACCGGCAACCCGTTAGGTGCTACAGACTTGCTAGCGCCATCTGCCCAGTACTCAGGCGATGGACTGTTGTTACGGTCCAAAACCACGCTGGGGGAAACACTCGACGGCACGCCTGGTGTCAGCAGCACCTACTTCGGGCCTAACGCCAGCCGCCCCATCATTCGCGGGCAAGATGGCGACCGTATCCGGATTTTGAACAACGGCGGTGCGCTGCTGGATGCGTCCAACCTGAGTTATGACCATTCCGTCTCAGCGGATCCTTTGACCATCGAACGTATCGAGGTGCTGCGCGGCCCTGGTGCCCTTCAATACGGTGGCAGCGCAGTGGGCGGTGTGGTCAATGTGATTGACAACCGGATACCCCGAGAGGCGCTGTTTGATGCCCAAGGCGGTGTCGGTGGCAAGCTAGATTTAGGGGCGGCGACAGGCAATAAAGAAAGAACTGCGGGTGTCTTGCTAGAGGCGGGCAATAACCGTTATGCGATTCATGTTGACGCCATGAACCGGGAAACGAAAGATGTCAACGTCCCCATCGACATCTTTTGCAGCCGAACCAGTGGCGCGTTCACGGCCAGGAGTATCTGCAATTCCGCCAGCAAGATCAGCAGCACAGCGCTGGGCGGCTCGATCTTCTTCGATCAGGGGTACCTCGGTGCCTCGGTCAGCGGTTACCGCAGCAACTACGGTACGGTGGCTGAGCCGAATGTCAACATCGGCATGAAGTCAGACCGCTTTGCTCTTGAAGGCGAAATCAAGGCTTTGGGCGGCCTGATTCAAAGCGTCAAGGGCCAATACAGCAAGACAGACTACACCCACACTGAATTCACCAACACAGTACCTGGTACAGTCTTTAAAAATCGTGGCAGTGATTTAAAAATTGAAGCGCGCCATGCGAAGTTTGGTAACTTTGACGGCCTGGTCGGCGTACAGATGGAAGACAGCCGATTCTCGGCCGATGGCGACGAGGCATTTGCACCTTACAGCCGCACCCAACAAAACGCTCTTTTTGCTTTCGAAGAATACAAAACTTCATGGGGCAAACTGACTCTCGGTGGCCGCACTGAATCGGTCAAAGTGGCTTCCCTTGGCAATCCGAACCCCGCGCTGGCCAAATTTGTGCCAGGTAAGCGGGATTTCACGCCCACCAGCTACGCGGTCGGAAGCTTGTGGAATTTAACGCCGCAATGGCAACTGACGGGCAATGTGGCTTACACCGAACGCGCACCGAAAGACTATGAATTGTTTGCCAACGGCCCGCACATTGCAACCCGGGCCTACGAGGTTGGTGATAACACGCTGACTAAAGAAAAAGCGACGCAATTCGACATCGGTATCGCCTGGAAATCCGCCTTTAACTCGTTTGCGTTCAACGCCTATTCAAGTAACTTTAAAAACTATATTGGTTTGGTGCAATCAAGAGGCGTCACGCGCAACCAGTCTGACGGCGAAGTGAATCCAGTCGAGGACCCGGCCAATGCTGGTTTTTCTCAGACGACGGGGGCAACCTTCAGCCCCCTCAATGAGTTTCGTTACCAGCCGACACGGGCACGTTTTACAGGTTTTGAAGCCAGCGGCAACATTCGTTTAATTGAGGGCGCATCCCCGATTGATCTGGCATTACGTGCAGATGTGGTGAAGGCGACCGACCTGAACACGAGTCAGCCCTTGTCACGGATCCCGCCAATGCGCCTGGGTGCGACGTTTAAATACACCAGTGGCCCATTTGGTGCCAACCTTGGTTTTGACCACGCCGCCGCTCAAAACCGCATACCTGCTGGTGACAGGGCTGCAGCAGCCAACACACGCTTTAATACTGGGTTGAATTACCGCTTGAACGCCGGCCCCACCAGCCTGCTGTGGTATGCCCGGTTGGACAACCTCACCAACAAACTGGCTTACAGCCCCACATCGGTGTTGACGACAACCGCTTTCCCGACTGCGCCACCGCTGCCTGGGCGCAGTTTGAAAGTTGGTATGCAGGCGAGTTTTTAAACACACGCCTGGCTGAAAGCCTCAACGGTTAAACTCCCGGCTGTCATCAAATTGACATAAAAATGTCATCCTTGGTGGTCGCCGTTTTGTTGGGTCGTCCGATCCGTTGTTTCCAGGAGTTCACATGCTGTTTAGCAAGCTGCTGCCGCGCGAAGGCAATTTTTTTGGAATGTTTAATCAGCATGCAGGCTATATTGTCGAAGCAGCGCATGCATTTTCAAACATGGTGGCCAACTACGGTGACATAGAAAAGCGCGAAGCCTTCAACCGCGAGGTAGACAACGCCGAGCGCGCTGCTGACCGCATCACGCATGAAGTCAACCGGACGCTCCACAAAACCTTTATCACGCCGATTGATC
>JAYVEE010000384.1:0-2679 GCA_043749005.1 Polaromonas sp.
TGAACCTCTGCCCCTTTGCCAAGGCGGTATACGTCAAAAACCAGGTGCGCTTGGTCGTCAGCAAAGCGCGTCACGCGGACGATCTGCTGGAAGAACTGGACCGCGAACTGGATTTGTTGGTGGCCACGCCTGCGGCTGACATCGACACCACGCTGTTGATCCACGCCACGCTATTTGAAGACTTTCTCGACTTCAATGATTTTCTGGAAGTTGCCGAAGGCGTGGTCGATGAACATGGGCTGGACGGCGTGATTCAACTCGCTAGCTTTCATCCGCAGTTTCAGTTTGATGGCACTGAGCCGGGTGACATCAGCAACTACACCAACCGTGCGCCATTTTCCATGTTGCATTTGTTGCGTGAAGGCAGTGTTGAGCGTGCGGTTGAGGCTTTTCCACAGGCGGATGCGATTTTTGAAACCAACATTGCCACGCTTGAAAAGCTCGGTTTACCAGGCTGGAAAGCACTGGGTTTTTAGCCGTCACGTCTAGCTGCGCAGCAGCTTTTTTCGTACCAGGTGAATATTGTTTCGCAGTGCGTACAACTCATCGCTGTAAGACAGCGGCACGGTGATTTTCTCGGCTCGGTTTTCAAGATTATTCAGCTCTTGCAGCAGCGCGTGGCGGCTTTCGTTGTCACTGCGCACCTCAATGTCACGCAACTGGCCATACCACCAGAAAATGCGTGACCGCACCCGAAAGGTATACAGCGGCGGCAAGATGCGTGACAAGGGCAGCAGCAACACGATGATGAAACTCAGTGCCAGCCACATGCGTTCGACCAGATTGGCCATCCAGAAGCTGAGGTAACGCTGGAGCAGCGGTGGCTCGTTTTTAATGGCGCGCTCGGCCTCTTTGGCAATTGGCAGTTCGTTGTTTTCGAGGTTTGGGTAGGCTCTTGCGTGCTTGAACCAGCCCGCGCCTCCATGCATGGCGTTACCCGCCTGCGCAAACAAATGCAGCAGGGCAGGGTGCGTGTTGCTGCGGCTGATCAGCGCCGTCGTTGGGCCTACCAGCCGCACGTCATCAGGCGGAATGTTGGCCGCCAGGTCAACCACGCCACGCGGTAGACGGGTAGCGCTTAAAAAGTCAAAACGGCGGGAATAGGCGTCGCTTTGCGGGAAGTTCATCAACTTGATGCCAGGGGTTTGCAGCAGCATTTGCACCATCAGTGACTCGGGCGCCGAGGCGAACACGATCGCATCGATCTCGCCCCCCAAAAAAGCCACGGTCGCTGGCGTTTGCTCGAGGGTGGAGACTTTCAACGTTTTGGCATCTATCCGGTTGCTGTCGAGCAACTTGGACATCAGGCTGGGGACGCCACTGCCATCTGTGCCCATGTTGATCCGCAGGCCCTGTAATTGCGTCAGCGACGTGAGTGTTGCAGTTGCGGTGATTTTGCGTGCTGCATCTTCGCGGTAAAACAGCCAGAGTGGTTCCGGAAAAAGGCTACCCAGTGACAGCAAATTTTCCTGATCCGCGTCGCTGTAGTCACTGGTGCCGCCCTGCACAAAACCCAGGTCTACTTTGCCTTCGCGAAGCAATTGCAAGTTGGCGGCAGAACCTTGCGTCACGACCAGTTCCACCGTGATGCCATTGGCTTTCAGCGCTTTGGCATAACGGTTGCCAAACTCTTCATACGCACTTTGGGCGGGGCCAGTGGCCAGTGTCACCCGCTTGGGTGGATTCGGGTCCAGCCACCAGTAGGCGAGTGCCAGCAACGTTACGGCCAACAGCACAAAGGGGCCCACCGAAACGGCCAGGTCACGCAGTGACAGCAAGGTGTAGCGAATGGTTTTGGACATGGCTGCACCTTAGCATGACCCAATGGGATCGTTGTTCAGGCTGCTAAAAAACTATTTTAATGTCATAAATGACTGCAGCCCTTTAAATATGTGTGCCGAGTGCTATAAATTCAGGACTTAAAATCCCGCTTCCTCATCAACCAGTACGCTGCCGGAATCACAAACATCGACAAAAGCGGTGCTGTCACCATGCCGCCCACCATGGGCGCGGCAATGCGCTGCATGACTTCACTGCCCGTGCCACTGCCCCAAAGTATCGGCAGCAAGCCCGCCAGAATTACGGTAACTGTCATGGCCTTGGGCCGCACACGCAATACCGCCCCTTCCCGTATGGCGTCCAGCAGGCTGGGTGATGTGTTGTCGCCATGGGCCAGGCGATCTTCCCAGGCCTGCTTGAGATACAGCAGCATGATCACCCCAAACTCTGCGGTGACGCCGGCTAGTGCAATAAAGCCGATGGCGCTTGCAATCGACAAATTGTGTCCCAGCAGATACAGCAGCCAGAAGCCACCGATCAGGGAGAAAGGCATGGCCAGCATGATGAGCAATGCCTCGTCAACGCGCTTGAAGGTGAGGTACAACAAAATAAAGATGATCAGCAAGGTAAAGGGCACCACCACCTTGAGCTTGGCGGTTGCGCGTTCCAGGTATTCAAACTGCCCTGACCATGACACGGCGTAGCCAGGACTGAGTTTGACTTTGCTTTCGACGGCACGCTGCATGTCCAGCACAGCAGATTTAAGATCGCGCCCGCGAATGTCCACATAGACCCAGCCCGACAAGCGTGCATTTTCACTGCGCAACATGGGTGGCCCGTCCGTGATGCGGATATCGGCAACGTCGCCCAGCACCGGGCGCAAGCCGCGCTCTGTCACAA
>JAYVEE010000385.1:0-2675 GCA_043749005.1 Polaromonas sp.
TGCCGTTAAGGTTTAGCTAGTTCGCATGAAAAAAGAGTCAGTTCGTAAGTCTGCGAACTGGCTCTTTTCCCAAATTTTTGCTGGAGAGTCGTCATGTTCAATCGTTCAATTCTGTTGTGTTGTTTTGCAGTTGCTTTCACAGGGCTACAAATAGGTTTCCTTGCCTCAGCACAAAATGCGCCTGGTACCGACCCCGTTCGTATTGAAACAAAAGTGATTATTCAGGGCCTGCCGAACGGACCCGCGCCACGCTCTGGCAACATTGGCCCACCAGCTGAAATACCACCCTGGCAGCGCGCAAAAATCGCGCGTTACGAGGCGAAAGCGTTTTCAGGCAACCGCGGCGACATATTGACAGAAAAAGACGTAATCAATACCAATACGACCGACGGCTTTAAAACGACCTGCACGCAATCCATCGGCTCGAACACGATTCCTGCAGGCGCAGGCATCACCACTGGCGCTGGTTTCAAGCCGAAGGATCAAATCGTGGTGCTGCGTGGCGACCTGGTCAATATTTGCAACTAGACCCTTATTTATTTATTGCCCCGCACTGGCGTAAACGTCTACAGCAACTTACCAACAAACCACGAGACGATCATGAAAAACAATACCCACACCACGCACTCAAATGCCCTACAAAGACAGCTTGGACGCATACCGTCTTTTTGGGTGTGGATGGCGATGTTGCTTGTGCTCTTTTTGTCGGGTTGCGCCGCACCCATGGACCCACGTAAAGACGCTGAATTTCAGTCGTATGCTTACGCCACCAACCGTCCGGTAATTCGTCCGACCCGGTCGCTTTCAAGTTTTTCTGAATCATTGATGTGTATGGACAGGATGCTGCGCGAGTCCCAACTCCCAACAACGCTGATCACCAGCAAGTCGATTCCGGACTTCTCCAGCCGCGTACCCGCTGCCGCCAAGGACATGATCATCACGGCCTTGTCGCAAATGTCACGGCTAAGTCACGCCTTCAGGTATGTTGATTACGAAGTGGACATAGCACGTCAGGACACAGTGCAAAACCTGACGACTATCTTGCTAAACAACAACCAGATGCAACTGCAGCGACCTGCACTTTATGTGTCAGGCGCGATTGCTTATGTCGACCAAAATGTCATCAACAACCGATTCGATGTGGGGACATCAGCCAGCCGACTGGATACTGGCTACAGCCAAAGTAAGAACGCGACAGTGATAGGACTGGAACTTCACCTCGGCGACTTCAAAACTCGCACGCTGATACCAGGATTGGACTCGGCCAATGAAGTCATCATTGGGGGCTCAGGTCAGGGGCTTGACTTGGCTGGACGCATTGGTAACTACGGCGTAAAGTTTAACGTCGGGAAGGACTACTCAATTGGCGCAGGCGGCGCGTTGCGCACCTTGATAGACCTGGGCATGATTGAGATGGTAGGCAAATGGGCGCGCGTGCCGTATTGGCAGTGCCTGACGCTGGAGCAAACTCACCCCGACTTTCAACGGCAAATGCGCGACTGGTTTGACGAAGGCTCACCGCTGGTGCACAACAAATTAATTCAGCGCTCCATGATGAGTCAGGGATATTTAAATTCAAACGCCTCCAGTCTGGATGAACGCAGCCCCGAATTGGTGCTGGCCTTGGGCAAATTTCAGGCAGATAACGGCTTGGTGGTTACGGGTGTGGTGGATTTTCCAACCTACGAGCGGGCACTGCGCGACTTTGTGTCGCTCAACGCAACCGGGCAGTTGGTGCAGGTGGGCTGGGGTTCAACAGGTGCGGCCATCACACCAGTCAAACCAACTTTAGCGACATCAGGCAGTCCCTATTTGAAAGCAGCTTTGGGCGCGCCTGCTCTGGCTCGGCGCTTGGAGTTGCAGCTTGAAAACCCTTTGGTTGGTCGACCCGCCTTTGAAGTGGGAGAACAAATATTTTTATCTGCATCGCTTTCAAGAGCGTCTTATATGTATTGCTTTTTGCAAGAGGCAGGAGGCACTGTGATGCGCCTGTTGCCTAATGCAACCAATCCGAGCGCCTTAATTTCAGCCAACAACGCCATTCGTATTCCTGACTGGATGAGCCCCACACCGGGCTTCATCATGGATGCCACCAGCGCCGGCGCTGAAAGTGTGGGTTGTTACGCAACTGATACTGACGTTGCTGACAAGCTACCTTCGCTTTTAACCAGCACGGCATTGGTGGCGATCAAGGGGACCACTAGCCTGCAAAACATTGATGAGGCGTTTGACGCTGGCATTGGAAGACAAGCTTATACAAGCTCGCGAATTCAATGGCTGGTAGCGCCTAAGCCAGCCGTGGCTGCAGTCGCTGCCCCCCCGCCGCCAGCGCGGCCGGATCGATACGTCGTGCCCCGACTGCGGCGAAACGTTGACTGTTGATGTGTGCGCCGAGAAACCCGACGACGACAGCCTCCTATTCCACTGCCTCGTTCCAACGGCCCACTGGTGGGACGACATCGTGTTCACCTGAAGCACGATGAACCTCTTCCGGTCGGAGGAGCACATCGATCGGTGGCTCGGCGGGCGGGCGCCGGGAGCGACCATCACCGTGGAAACGCTCAGCGAGCTCGCGCACGCCTGGTGGAGCGATCGCCTCCCGCCTGAGTGGCAGCCTCGCACGCGTGAACTGAACCAGGCAATTCTCGACCGGCTCGGTCTCAGCGGCGAGTTCT
>JAYVEE010000386.1:0-8928 GCA_043749005.1 Polaromonas sp.
AAGCGGGCCTTCAAATGCTTCCAGAAACACCTGCAAGGCATCTGGCGGGATGTACAAATCGCGCGGCATCGCAAACAGTGGCTCGCCGTAAAGTCGGGCCAGCGCGACCTGATCAACCACGACAGGCATGTCGGGACTGTGGCTGGTAAAGGTAACGAGCTCTGTGGTCAAAAAAATGCTATTCTATTGGGAGCTACTTACTGCCATATTCATTGGACTGTGGGTATGTTTTATACCCCAATGACCTGCAAACTGCTTACTTGGCGTTGGGGTGGTTACTGATACCGTACACATAGGGTTGCTGAGCCACTGTGGCGTCCAAAAAGTCAGCCTGCTCGGCAGACTTCAAGTTTTTGTCCCACAGCAGGGCGCGACCTGCACGTTGTTCTGCCTCCAGCGTCGGCTTGTTCACTTTCAGCTGGTCTATGAATTGGGTAGCATCAGATGTGTAGTCAGCGCGGCGAAAGATGGACAAAAGATTCATGATGAGCTTTTTAGGGGTCTTGAGACAGTCGTATAGTGGCCAGATTTTACCGGGCGACCGCGATGACTCTTAAAATTTTCAGGAAAGTGGCAATTGCCATGGGTTTGTTGTCTGTACTGGCTGCGATGGTTGGCTGCGACCCGCAACGCATCGACGAGCTTGAAGAGGGCGTAGCTACAGAAGCCGATGTACGCACCCGCTTTGGCGAACCTGAAAAAATCTGGGATGCTACTGATATGGGCAGCCTGCCGCAGCCTGGTGCAGCTGCGGCACCAGGCGCAAGAACTTTTGAGTACAACCGCCAGCCCGCAGGCAACGTCAATTACATGATCACCATCGGCCCAGATGGAAAAATGAGCGCGCTGCGGCAGGTACTGGCACCGCAAACCTTTAGCAAAGTGTTGCCCGGAATGCCGATGGAAACAGTGCGCAAAATGCTGGGAAGGCCGATGAAAATAACGCCGTATGCCCTGCAACAAACCATCCATTACGACTGGCGCTATCTGAATCCGCCCACCACAGCCATGATTTTCACCGTGGTGTTTGACCGGGAGTTGAGGGTAGTCAGCACTGCCTCTACTGTTGAGGAATTGGCGAACCCAAAAGGGCCGTAAAGGTCACTGGCCGTTTTTAGGTGTCAAATTGGTTTCCTGCTCACTAGATACGTGGGTAAGGAGCTATGTTATTCATAGCAGATGCATGTGCAGTGGGCATGTTTGGTGCGGCGCGACACCATCAGCAGCTTGGCTGCAGGGACGTACCATCAGTCCGGCGTCTCGTGCTTGATGATGATGCACATGCCAGTTTTTGTCGTTACTGCGATCCTGATTGAGCAAAGTCTACATTTTTAATATTTAAAAACAAACTCGTCCCGTCGAAATAACACTGCCTTCACCACCGTCAGTGATGCCCAGTTGCCTTCGTAAACTAGCCAGAGCCTACTTGACCCGCATTCCCGGAACAGCTCCGGGAAGGGGCTCGAGTACATAAATACCCGGCTGCTCTTTCTCATTTGCGTGGCTGGCAGCCAAAACCATACCTTCGCTGATACCGAACTTCATTTTGCGCGGTGCCAGATTGGCGACCATAACAGTGTGCTTACCAATCAGATCAGCCGGTTGGTAGGCGCTGGCAATACCGCTCAACACATTGCGCATACGGCCTTCGCCCACATCCAGCGTCAGGCGGAGCAGCTTGACCGAGCCTTCGACTGCCTCGCAATTAACGATTTTGGCAATGCGCAGATCGATTTTTGTGAAGTCGTCGATGTTGATGGTCGGGGCCAGGGCTTCGCCACTGGGAATAGTTGCTATTTGTTCAATAGCTGCTTGCACGGGTAATTGCTCGGTTTGAGGCTCAAATAGTGCATCAAGTTGCTCCTGGGTGACGCGCTGCATCAGGTGGGTGTAGTCGCCGATTTGATGGCCTGCCGCTAGCGGGATCGCCGCGTTTTGGAAGTTTAAAGAGTCGCAAAGCAAGAACTCCTCTACAGCTTTGGCGACACCTGGCATCACGGGTTTGAGGCAAGCGGCCATCACACGAAACATTTGAATTGCCTCCGAGCTTTTTTCTGCAGCTAGGTCAGCCTTGCCTTCTTTGACCAGCTTCCAGGGCGCGGCTGCATCAAAACGTGAGTTGACGTCATCTGCAAAAGTCATGACTTCGCGCATGGCTTTGGCGTATTCCCGCTGCTCCAAATGCTCACCCACTAGTTTTAAAAGGGTAGAAATCATCTGTGAGCTGTGGGCTGCAGCCACCAGCTTGCCATCAGGCAAGAACTTTGCTGCACGACTCGCAATGTTCACAAACTTCCCCACCAGGTCACTATTGACCCGCAGCATAAAGTCATCAGCATTGAAATCAATATCTTCATTTTTCGCATTCAACTTTGCCGCCAGGTAATACCGCAGCCATTCAGGGTTCATGCCCAAGCTCAAGTACTTGAGCGGGTCAAGGCCCGTGCCCCGACTCTTACTCATCTTCTCGCCGTTGTTTACCGTTAAGAATCCATGAACATGAATCTTGTTGGGCGTTTTGCGGCCACTGAACTTGAGCATCGCAGGCCAAAACAAAGTGTGAAAAGTCACGATGTCCTTGCCGATGAAATGATGCTGCTCCAGACCGGGCTGAGCCATGTAAGCGTCAAAGTTTTCGCCACGCTTTTCCAGCAGATTTTTCAGCGATGCCAAATAGCCTACAGGTGCATCCAGCCACACATAAAAATACTTACCCGGTGCGTCGGGGATTTCAATACCAAAATAAGGCGCGTCACGGCTGATATCCCAGTCGCCTAAACCTTCGCTTTTTGATCCGTCGGGATTGGTACGAACACTAAACCATTCTTTAACTTTGTTCGCCACTTCGGGTTGCAGTTTTCCGTCCTGTGTCCACGTCTGCAAAAAATCAACGCAGCGAGGGTCTGATAATTTAAAGAAAAAGTGCTCTGAGGTTTTAAGCACGGGTGTTGCGCCCGACAAGGCCGAATACGGGTTAATCAAATCAGTCGGTGCGTACACTGCGCCGCAGTTTTCGCAGTTGTCACCGTACTGGTCTTTTGTTGCGCACTTGGGGCAAGTACCTTTGATGTACCGATCCGGCAAAAACATGTTCTTTTCAGGGTCAAAGAACTGTTCAATCGTTTTGATATCAATCAGATCATTGGCTTTCAAGTCCCGGTAAATCTGACGAGCTAGCTCGTGGTTCTCTGGCGAGTCGGTTGAGCTCCAGTTGTCAAAACTGATGTGAAAACCGTCCAGGTACTCTTTACGGCCCGCTGCTATGTCGGCCACAAACTGCTTGGGCGTCACGCCCGCTTTCTCGGCCGCAATCATGATAGGTGCGCCGTGCGCGTCGTCTGCGCCTACAAAATTGACGTGATTGCATTGCATGCGTTGAAATCTCACCCAGATATCGGCCTGAATGTATTCCATGATGTGGCCAATGTGAAACTTGCCGTTGGCATACGGCAAGGCGGTGGTGACAAAGAGTTGGCGGGACATTTGTAGTGCTTTTTTGACGGGAATGACTCATTTTAAGTGGCTTGGCTACACTGGCGGCTCAAAGAAAACACACCAAAGCCTTGCATGCCCACCCAAGACCAACTTCTTCAGGCACTCGCCACTGTTATTGACCCCAACACGGGCAAGGATTTTATTAATAGCAAGTCCATCAAAAATCTGCAAGTCACCGACGGCGACGTGGCGTTTGATGTTGAGCTGGCCTACCCTGCAAAAAGTCAATTTCCGGCTTTTCGCAAAAGCCTGATTGCTGCTGCCAAAGGAGTTGCAGGCGTTAGTAACGTGTCTGTCAACCTGAGCGTCAAAATTGCCAGCCACAGCGTGCAGCGCGGCGTGCAGCTGCTGCCGAATGTCAAGAACATCATTGCTGTGGCCTCTGGCAAGGGTGGCGTGGGCAAAAGCACTACGGCTGTGAACCTGGCGCTGGCTCTTGCAGCGGAAGGCGCCAGCGTTGGCTTGCTTGATGCTGATATTTACGGCCCCAGCCAGCCGATGATGATGGGCATTGAGGGCCGGCCTGAAAGTGTTGACGGTAAAAACATGGAGCCGATGGAAAACTTCGGCATTCAGGTCATGTCCATTGGTTTTCTCGTCGCGCAAGACGAAGCCATGATCTGGCGTGGCCCGATGGCGACTCAAGCGCTGGAGCAGCTGCTCAGGCAGACCAACTGGCGCGATCTGGATTATTTGATTGTGGATATGCCACCCGGTACCGGTGACATTCAGCTGACATTAAGCCAGCGCGTGCCTATCACAGGCGCGGTAATAGTCACCACGCCGCAAGATATTGCGCTGCTGGATGCCAAAAAGGGCATCAAGATGTTTGAGAAAGTTGGCGTGCCAATTTTGGGTATTGTTGAAAACATGGCGGTTCATATTTGCAGCAACTGTGGCCACACTGAGCATATTTTTGGTGAAGACGGCGGCAAAAAAATGGCGCGTGACTACAAAATGGACTACCTGGGTGCGCTGCCCCTTGATATGCAAATCAGGCTGCAGGCTGACAACGGCAGGCCCACCGTGGTGGCTGACCCGGACGGCGAGGTGGCAGGTATTTACAAAGCCATTGCCCGCAAAATGGCGATTACGGTAGCAGCCAAGGCGAAAGACTTTTCAGCCAAATTTCCGACTATCAAGATTTCCAAAGACACATAGGCAAGCGCATGAACGGGCCTGACACTACAGCGCAGGTGACAGGGGTGGCGCTGGCATCCCTGGACGACATGCGTCAACGCATTCGGCAAAAAAGCAAACTCAAAGGACGTCAGGCAGATGAGGCGTCACTTGATGAAGTACGCGCGCTGATAGGTAACAAGCCAGCAGGCGGCCACCGGCGTGACATGCTGATCGAACAGCTGCACAAGTTGAACGACGCCTACCGCTGTCTGCACGACAGACACATTGTGGCTTTGAGTAAGGAGATGAACATACCCATGGCTGAGGTGTATGAAGTAGCCACTTTTTATCACCACTTTGAGGTGGTACAGGGCAACGAGGAAGCTCCCGGCCTGACGATACGTGTTTGTGATGGTCTGGCGTGTGAGCTGGCGGGCGCGCAGGATTTGCTGGCCCGGTTGCCTGCATTGCTAGGCAACCAGGACATTCGCGTAATTGCTGCGCCGTGCATAGGGCGCTGTGAGCAGGCGCCCGCAGCCGTCGTACACCAGCACCCGGTACCTTTTGCTACGCCAAAAGCTGTTTTTGAGGTTTTAAATAGCGGTTTTACCCAAGAAATATGGGCGCAATCAGCTACTGAATTCATAGCATCTGATTTTGTTGAAAAATCCATTCCCATGCCTGTCAGCGGCACAGCACCCGGTCACACGACATATGAAATGTATCGCGCCAGCGGTGGCTATGCATTGGCGGCGGCCTTGGTCAATGGTAAAGACGACGTGGAGCGCGTCATTCAGGCGATGGAGGATTCTGGCCTTCGCGGCCTGGGCGGTGCAGGATTTCCTGCGGGTCGTAAGTGGCGTGTGGTCCGCGATCAGCCTGCACCGCGCGTGATGGTGGTCAATATCGACGAAGGCGAGCCCGGTACCTTTAAAGACCGCACTTATCTGGAGCGGGATCCGCATCGTTTCCTGGAAGGTGTGCTGGTAGCTGCGAAAGTAGTGGGCATAAATGCCTGCTATCTGTATTTGCGTGACGAATACCACGGCTGTCGCAAGATGCTGGAGCTCGAAATCGCCAAGCTTCAAGCCAACCCGCCCTATGAACTGCCACTGATTGAACTGCGGCGCGGCGCAGGTGCTTACATCTGCGGTGAGGAGTCCGCCATGATTGAAAGCATAGAAGGCAAACGAGGAGAACCGCGCATGCGCCCGCCATATATTGCCCAAGTGGGTCTGTTTGGCAAGCCGACGCTGGCGCACAACTTTGAAACGCTGTATTGGGTGCGCGACATCGTTGAAAAGGGTCCGTTGTGGTTTGCAAGCTTTGGTCGCAACGGGCGTAAAGGCTTGAGGAGCTTTAGCGTCAGCGGCCGGGTGAAAAATCCTGGCATTAAATTGGCACCGGCTGGCATCACCGTACAAGAGTTGATTGATGAGTATTGCGGCGGCATGGCGGACGGACACAACTTTTATGCCTACTTGCCAGGCGGTGCGTCGGGCGGCATTTTGCCCGCTAGCTTGAATCAGATTCCGCTGGACTTTGACACCTTGCAGCCCTACGGTTGTTTTATTGGTTCAGCGGCGGTCATTGTTCTAGGCCATCAAGACAAGGCGCGTGATGCGGCGCTGAATGTGATGAAATTTTTTGAGCACGAGAGCTGTGGTCAGTGCACACCTTGCCGCGTCGGCACAGCCAAGGCCGCCCGCCTGATGCAGGCACCCGTGTGGGCTACGCAAACGCTGGAAGACCTGGCTGAAGTGATGGGTGACGCGTCTATTTGCGGCCTGGGGCAGGCTGCGCCGAATCCGATTCGGTGCATTCAAAAATATTTCCCCCATGAAGTCTCTGGGGCCGCTTGGCAGGGCAATTTGCCGCGTCCTGGCGAACCACTGGTGACTGAGCATTCGAGCCATGGAGAAATGACATGAACGCCCGCGCAAAAACAGCAGAAGTTTTGCCGCAAACTATTGAATTCAAACTTGATGGCAACATCGTTAATGCCTATGGAGGCGAAACCATCCTTAAAGCCGCCAAACGCCATGGCGTTGATATTCCGCATCTTTGTTACAAGGATGGTTACAGGGCAGACGGCAACTGCCGCGTTTGTGTGGTCGAGATTAAAGGTGAGCGCGTTTTAGCGCCCAGTTGCTGCAGAATTGTCACCGCCGGTATGGAAGTCCAGGCCAACAGCGAGCGCGCCGTCAAGAGCCAGGGCATGGTGGTCGAGATGCTGCTGTCGGATATGCCTGATGTCGGCTACAAGTGGAATGATGCCGACGGCGTCGAAAAAAGCCCTGGCCAGCATGGTGAACTCAGCGATTGGGCTGCACGGCTGAACATTACCGTACGCTCCGAGCTCAAAGCCCTGCGCCGTGAGCAACCCAAAGCCGACATTTCGCACCCGGCCATCGCCGTGAACCTCGATGCATGCATTCAATGCAACCGTTGCGTGCGCGCCTGCCGTGAAGAGCAGGTCAACGACGTTATCGGCTACGCCATGCGCGGATCTCACAGCAAGATCGTTTTCGACCTGAACGATGCCATGGGCGACAGCACCTGTGTGGCATGCGGCGAGTGTGTGCAAGCCTGCCCCACCGGTGCGTTGATGCCCAAGGCGCAAATTGGCAGCCAGGCCATCGACAAAAAAGTCGACTCCGTTTGCCCGTTTTGCGGCGTGGGTTGTCTGCTAACCTATAACGTCAAAGACAACCACATTGTCAGCGTTGACGGCCGTGACGGCCCGGCCAATCACAGCCGGCTGTGCGTCAAAGGTCGCTATGGTTTTGACTATGCGGCCAGCCCGCAGCGCTTGACCAAACCCCTGATACGCAAAGCAGGCGTAGCCAAAGATCCGGCCCTGCTTGAAAAGTTGAACCGCAACAGTGCCGACTGGTCTGACGTGTTCCGAGAAGCTACATGGGAAGAAGCGCTGAATTTAAGCGGCCGCACGCTCAAAGACTTGCGCGACATACATGGCAAAAAATCTTTGGCGGGCTTTGGATCAGCCAAAGGCAGCAACGAAGAAGCCTATCTTTTCCAGAAGTTGGTGCGCACCGGTTTTGGTAGCAATAACGTGGACCATTGCACCCGCTTGTGCCATGCGTCCAGCGTGGCCGCTTTGCTGGAAGGCGTAGGCTCTGGCGCAGTCAGCAACCAGGTCAATGATGTTGAGCATTCTGATTTGATTTTCATCATTGGCTCTAACCCCAGCGCCAACCACCCGGTCGCTGCCACGTGGATGAAAAACGCTGCCAAACGCGGCGCCAAAATCGTGCTGGCCGACCCGCGTATCACCGATATTGGCAAGCATGCCTGGAAGACGCTGCAATTCAAGGCCGATACCGATGTAGCCTTGCTCAATGCGCTGATTTACACAGTGATTGACGAAGGCTTGGTAGACCACGATTTTATTGAGCATCGCGCTAGCAATTTCGAAGCGCTGCGTGACAACGTCAAGGCTTACAGCCCCGAGGCCATGGCACCAATTTGCGGTGTGCCGGCTGAAACAGTTCGCGAGGTGGCACGCGAGTTTGCCAAGGCCAAAGGCGCGATGATTTTGTGGGGTATGGGTATCAGTCAACACGTGCACGGTACCGACAATGCGCGCTGCCTGATTGCTCTTAGCACCGTGACTGGCCAGATCGGCAAGCCCGGTTCCGGCCTGCATCCGTTGCGTGGCCAAAACAATGTGCAGGGCGCCAGCGATGCGGGGCTTATCCCCATGATGTTTCCCAACTACCAGCGGGTGGATGACAAAGCCAGTCATGCATGGTTTGAGAATTTCTGGAATGTCAAACTTGACGACGAACCCGGCTACACAGTAGTGGAGATCATGCACAAGGCGCTCGCCCCAAGCAGTGACCCGCACAAGATTCGGGGCATGTACATCATGGGCGAGAACCCAGCCATGAGCGATCCTGATCTAAACCACGCACGTCATGCTCTGGCCGGCCTTGAGCATCTGTTGGTGCAAGATATATTCATGACCGAAACCGCCTGGCTGGCTGACGTGGTGCTGCCCGCCACCGCCTGGCCTGAAAAAACCGGCACGGTCAGCAACACCGACCGCATGGTGCAACTGGGCAAGCAGGCGATTGAGCCACCAGGCGATGCCAGGCCCGATTTGTGGATCATTCAGGAAATCGCCAAGCGTCTTGATTTGTCATGGAATTACCCTGGCGTTCACAACGGTGTGGCCGCTGTCTATGAAGAAATGCGACTAGCCATGCACGCAGCCATCAGCGGAATCACCTGGGAACGTCTGGAGCGTGAGTCCAGCGTGACCTACCCCTGTTTGAGTGCGGACGA